>DATBKN010000287.1:0-3978 GCA_036555845.1 Gemmatimonadaceae bacterium
AGCCGCGCCGGGGGTGTGCGCGAGCGTGAGCTGGAGATACTCGCCGATGACTTCGTGGGGCACGTGCGCCGGCGCGAGGTGCGTCTCGGCCAGCCGCTTCGTCGTGCAGTCGGTGGCGACGAGGAGGCAGAGCAGCGGCCAGAAGCGGCGAGCCTTTATGCTCATCGGATGGGCTGGAAACCGGCGCGCCCGCAAAACTCTGCGGGCGCGCGGCTATTGGGACTACTCGTTAGGGTTTCTTCGGCAATTGCGCTTGAATATCCGGCGGCAGAGCCATTTCGGCATCCTGCACGTCGTCGAACGTGACGTCGGAGATCGTCAGCACTTGCTGCGTTCCCTGCGCTTCGATGACCATCGTCGTCGGCCGCTTCATCCCGTTGAAATCCTTGTACCCGCTCAGCAGCGTCGTCTGCTCGATTTCGCCCATCGGCGTCGCCGCCTTGGCAACGGTCGCGATGATCAAACCATCAGTCGTTGAAAAGCAATCGGTTGTCGTTCGACCCGACTTGTAGGTGTGCTTGACCTTATAGCACTCCTTTCCATCGTAGGTCGCCTTTTCGATTGTCTCGGAGCTCGTAATCGTGGAGCTGAGCCTGAGATAGTTCAGCGGATCGGGGCCTTCGGTCATCGCCTCGGCTTCTTTACCCGTGATCACGCGCGAGCCCTGCATCGGATTGCTGTACCAGGCGACTTCGCCGTTGGAGCCCTGCTTGATCTCGCCGATGCCCGGAATCTCGATCTTCATCATCGTTTCGTTAGGCAGCCGCGAGAGAATGACCATGTTGCCGCTCATTCCCGATGCCGGAATATCCAGCGAAGCCTTTACTCGAACTGTCTTGTACTTCTTGAATGCATCCACTCCGCCCACCGCTTCCACGTACTTCGCGATGAGATCCCTCGCGAGCGGAAGGGCCTGGGCCTGCACCGCCGTGAGCGGGGTCAGCGCCATGCCGAGAACCGCGAACGCCGCGGCGAAACGAGTCGCTCGCGTGTTTGCCTTGATCATGAAAATCTCCAGAGTCTTTTCAGGGGACTGCGCGATGACGGCCAAGGCTGCTCTGTTTGCTCGAATGCGCAGCGCGCGTAATCTAACGGAGTACTAGCGGCCGCCGCTCTTGTTCCAATCGGCGATCCAGCGAATGGCCGCTTCGAGCGCGGCGTCGCGACCGGCCAGCAGGTCCGACTGCCGCAGCGGAACTTCGACGTCCGGACGCACACCTTCGCCCTCGATGCGAGTTCCATCGGACAGCCGTAAGTCCGCAATGGCGTGCAACAACACGTCGCCGGAGGGCAGCTTGTAGATCAGGGACGGAAGCGCTTGGCCCGCGGAGCGCTCACCGAAGATGCGAGCGCGGCCATGCGACACGTACCTCATACCAGCGGCGAACACCTCGGTTGTGCTGACTGAGAGCGGATCGAGGAGGATCGCGATCGCGCCGTCGAACGGCCGTACGCGTTCACCCTGCGCATTCGCCAGGCGGGGAAAGATGTCGTAGCGCTGTTCCTGCCCGCGCGACCGCTGAACTGCAAGCGTCGCGGCTGTGTCGGAGAGAAAGCCCGCGACGCCCGACAGCATCGCGGCGAGGCCACCCACGTTGCCGCGCAGATCGAGCACGACGCCGTCGCACGATTGAAAGTCGTTCATCGCCGAAGCGAGCTTCGGCATTACGTGTGGCAGCCAATAGTTGAAGCCTATGACGCCAACGCAACGATTCGAAGCCGTCGCGCTGTCGATGCGCTGAGCGGACGCGTGCAGAACCATCATGGGCATGTGGCCCATCTTGATTGGCGTACCCGAAACTGGCGCGCGTGTCATGTCGAGCTCACGCAGCTTTCCGCGCTCGTCCTGGAACACGGCGCTCACATGAGAATCCGCCGAACCGTCGAAGCGGTGCTGCAAACGAGCGGTGACTTGTGTGAACAGCGTGCGGCGCAATCGTGCGTCGCGTACCGCACGCAGATCGGCGACTGCGCTGTCGATATCCGTCGAGTCGATCGCGTTGATAATCCAGCCGGGCCGGACGCCGGCGCGGGCCGCAGGGCCATTCTGCTCTACACGCCACACAACCAGGGAGCGATCGATGATGCGCGCCTCGATGCCGACGCTGCCGGGGCCGGAATCTTCGTCCGAGTCGTTAGGTGGCGCCGACGTGAACTCGCGCGGCATGACGGTCATGTGCGAATCACCGAGGCGGTTCAGCATATCCATGAGCACGGCGCGCAGCTCGACGCGCGTTGCCGCACGCTCGGCGCGCGGACGCAGCTCGCGCCTAACGGCGTTCCAGTCGAGACCCTTGAGGGTCGTGTCGTAGTATGTATTGCGAATGCGCGTCCACGTGCTGTCGAATGTCGCGATCGCGATTTCAGCGGAGATTTCCCGCTCGATCGGAGCGGCGGCAGATAGTGGAGCCGTGCTCAGTGCGGCTCTCGCGGCGCGTGGCGGCGTTTGACAGCCAGCCAGGATTGCGAGGGCGGCGAGGGGGGCGAATGTGCGGCGCATTACAAAAGCAGACGAAGCACTCCCCCCAATGGTCAAAGCGGAAAAGATGACCTAAGCCGTCAGTCGGGCGTCATCGCCGATGTAGCGAAGTGGCATGGAGATAGGCCGCTTGCGCGCGCGCTTGTCCACCGACTACCGTGCCTCTCACATGCGCTATCGTCACCTGTTTGGACCGGCCTTGGCTGGGCTCGTTTTGTCCGCTCCCGCGGACGCTCAGACTCGGGACAGCAGTAAGCGGAGCAGCAGCCGCGCCACCTGCGACTCGCCTTGCGTGCGACGCGCGCCTAACGACAGCGCCACGCGCCGGCGCGCCCCGAAGCCGGAGTGGCCCGTCAAGGGTCCAGCCCCGCTCCCGGGCTCGATCCTGCCCGGCAAGCGCATCCTCGCCTACTACGGCAACCCGCTCTCGAAGCGGATGGGTATCCTTGGAGAGGTGCCGCCTGATGAGATGCTCGACAGGCTGCAGAAGGAAGTCAACCGCTGGGCGAAGGCGGACACACTGACGCCGATCGTCCCCGCGCTGCATCTCATTGTCACAGTCGCTCAGGGACATCCGGGAAAAGACGGGATGTATCGCGCGCGCATGGACAGCTCGCTGATCGAGCGCGTGTACGGCTGGGCGCAGCGCAAGAACGCGCTGATGTTCGTTGACATTCAGGTCGGCAAGAGCAACGTGCGCGCCGAACTTCCTTGGCTCGAGAAATATCTCTCGCGGCCGAACGTGCACCTGGCGATCGATCCCGAGTTCTACATGAAAACGGGGAAAAAACCGGGCACAGTGATCGGCAGCATGAATGACGACGACATCAACTACGCAATCGATTTTCTTGCTGGAATCGTCGACAAGTACAAGCTCCCGCCCAAAGTGCTCGTCATCCATCGCTTCACGCAGAATATGCTGCGTAACTACAAGGGCATTAAGCGCGATCCGCGCGTGCAGATCGTCATCAACATGGACGGCTGGGGGAATCCGTCACTCAAGCGCGGCAGTTACGATCGTTACGTGTATGCGGAACCCGTGCAGTTCACAGGGTTCAAACTGTTTTACAAGAACGACAAGCGATTCGCGGGATGGCGCCTCATGACTCCCGAGGAAGTGCTCGCTTTGATACCGCGCCCGGTCTATATCCAGTATCAGTAGCGATCGACCCCTCGAAGAGGTGGGCTCGCGCCCAAAGACCAAAGCGGGATCGCAGACGCACGCAGAAACTAGCGCAGGTGAACGCAGATACTGCTTTTGGTAATTAGCAGCTCGTTTTATCGGCGCTATCTGCGATAGTTGTGAATTCTGCGTTGATCTGCGCTCCCGCTTTTGGTCCTTGAACACAGGAGCGCATCGGACAAAGTTCTCCGCGCACTTACCGCGAGACTCTCATGGCCGGCTCAACAGACGACCGCTCGCTCACGCGCCGAGAGCTGCTCGTCAGCACCGCGACAGCGCTCTCGGCTGCCACACTGCTCCCGACGGAAGGCGATCA
>DATBKN010000288.1:0-4931 GCA_036555845.1 Gemmatimonadaceae bacterium
AGGGATCATCCTTTCGCCGATTCTGTTTATCTACGGCCGATCGAATCCCGGCGCGATCGGTCAGGCAGCGTTACTGACGCTGAGCACATTCGGCGTACTGACGTTGTATGCGTTCGTGAGCCGCCGCGACTTCAGCGCGTGGGGTTCGTTCTTTACGGTTGGTTTGTGGGTGCTCATCGCGACGTCGCTGATCAATCTGTTCGTGCGTAATGCGACGGCGTCGATCTGGATCGCGGGCGCGGCGGTGCTTGTGTTTAGCGGTCTTCTGGTCTTCGATACGTGGCGGCTGCGGAACGTGTATGGGCCTAACGATTACGTTCCAGCGGCGGTCAACATCTATCTGGACCTGCTGAACCTCTTCCTGGCGCTGCTTCAGCTGGTCGGGGGAAGACGAGACTAGGCGATACCTTCGCCCAAAGACGTCGACGGCGTCATGGGTGAAGATGCAAAAGCGTTAAACGGGGCGTGGTTCGCGGACGTTAAGATTCGTCAACGCCGGTAAACAGTTTGCCGCAGTTGACGACCTTAGCGCTCTCGCGTTAGGTCCCGTTTAACGCACTCTTACTTAACCCATGACGCTGTCGACGCTCTAGCCAGCTTATCCTCGCACGTCTTCAAAGAGTCGCTCAATCCCCCGCGCCAGATTCACATCGTTCTCCGTGACTCCGCCCGAATCGTGCGTGCTCAGCGTGCATTGCACTTTCGTGTAGCGGATATCGATGTCCGGGTGGTGGTTCATGTTCTCGGCGAGGTCGGCCACGCGATTCACGAACGCGATCCCCTGCGGAAACGAGCGAAAGACATATGTCTTGACGAGCGAGTCGCCCTTGCGGGCCCAGCCCGTTAGGCTGCCCAGCTCGCGCTGGATGGCGATGTCGGAGAGTTTGTCGCGTGGCATTTCGTTGAGCGTTGTTAGGCCAAAGAATAACGGATTCGTATTCGGCCTGCGACCTGCGTCCAGCTATCTGAGTCCAACCTGCCCCGCGGCGGCGCGCAGCAGTTTCGCCGAGTCATAGCCAACGCCGCGTTTGAACGTCATCTCGACTTCGTAGATGTCGGACGCGCGGCGAACGGGATCACCTCTGACGACCGCGAGGTCGGCGAACTTCCCTGGCTCGATGCTGCCGAACTGCTCGAATTGCCCGAGAATCCTGGCTCCGTTTGCCGTGAGCACCTGGATCGCCTCTTCGGGCTTGAAGCCGGCTTCGACGAGAATCTCGTAGTTGCGCAGGTTGCCGATTCCGGGGAGCGAGCCGTTCCCCCACGGATCGACGCCGGCGCCGATCAAACCACCGGCCCGGTAAAACATGAGATCGTGGGTCATCATCTTCTGAAAGAGCAGGAGCGGAACCGAGAACATCTGACCGGCACCTAACGCGGCGAATTCACCTTCCACCTCTTTTTTCGTTTCCGGCGCCAGCAAGGCCAGCGCGCGCGGATCCAGCTTGGCGCGCTCGCGCACGAACAGTTCGTAGACGGACAGCGTCGACGTGAGTGCGGTCTTGTGAGCCAGGAGGTCGCGGAATGTCGCCTGTATTTCCGGACCACGCAGATCGACGTTGACCTGGTAGCGCATGTTGTCCATCGGACACTGGTCGGGCTTCTTGTTCGGCACGTAGTCGCTGTTCGTGATGAAGCCATGTTCCAGATTGTCGATACCTAACGCGGCTGCCTCACGAAACGTGACCGAACAGAGATGGCCCGTGACCTTCATTCCATGTTTGTGCGCCTCGTCGATTCCCGCTCCGAGTACCTCACGCGAGATGGAACCGGAGAATTTGAGCCACGTCGCTCCTTCCTCCGCCCAATACGCGATCACGCGTCGCGCCTCGTCGGGCGTGCGGAGCGCGCGGTTCATGCCGTCTTCGTCGGCCGAGCCGTTGAGATAGGGCCCCGTGATGTGCATGCGCGGCCCCGGCACGGCGCCCTGATCGATCGCCCGCTTCAGGTTGATCTCATTATACGGAAACATGCTGCCCGCCGTGCGGATCGTCGTGACGCCGTAGGCGAGCCAAATCCGCGGCGCCGAAAACGACATCGGCGTCGTGTGCGTCGTGCTGCGGAAGTACGTGTGCTCGTGCAGCCCGACGATGCCAGGAATCAGCGTGCGACCGCTCAAATCGACGATGGTCGCGCCACTTGGAATCGTTAGGCTCGCCGTGGGAGCGACAGCCTCGATCTTCTCGCCGCGAATGAGGACCGCGTAGTCGTCTTTCGCGGCCGCCGCCGTTCCATCGACCAGTCGGACGTGCGTAAGCGCGACAAGCGGCGCGTCCACGCGGACGAACTCGCGCACTTCGGGATCAAGCCTGGGGCGCTCCTGAGCCGGCAGATGAGCGCCGCTTAACAGCGTGGCTGCGAGGACGAACAGACGCATCGCGATTCTCGATGACAGACTGAGGAGCCATATCTGCCTGCCTGCAAAGGACTTGGCAAGCCGATCCTTGTGGCGATTGGATCCACTTGTTGCTTCGGTGTTTATTCGGTATCTCATATGAAGCATGCGGCTCTCTCCGCTATCAGCGCAGGCCGACCTTCTCTACTTCGACGGTGCGGCGAAATCGGTGCTCAACTCACCGACAGCCACTGGGATGGGATTCTGGTCCATCAATCCCTACATCGGCTGCGCCTTCGCCTGTGCGTACTGCTACGCGCCGTATGCGCATCGCTACGTCGTGGAACGGACGCTGGCGGCGCAACCTAACGAGGAGGTCCGGGAGCGTTTCGCCGAGCTTCCGGCGCAGACCGCATTCTCCCGGCGAATCATCGTCAAGCGGAACGCCGCGGAGGTGCTGCGTGAGGAGCTGGCGCGCGGTCGCGCCAAGCGCGCAGCACTCGAACGCGGCGAAGAGTTGGTCATCGGCACGGCGACCGATCCCTATCAACCAGCCGAGCGCCGCTTTCGTGTCACGCGATCGTTGCTCGAGGAGCTCGCGTCGGTTCGTTCGCTGTCGCTCTGCATCATTACGAAGAGTCCGCTCATCGCGCGTGACGTGGACGTGCTCGCGCACATCGCGGCGCATGCGAGCGTGACGGTTCACCTTTCGCTGATCACCGTGGACCGAGCGCTGGCGCGACGCATAGAACCGCGCGCTCCAACGCCTGAATCGAGGCTGCGCGCGCTCAAACGGTTGAGTGAAGCCGGCATCGAGGTGGGCATCAATATCATGCCAGTGCTGCCCGGAATCACCGACTCACCGTTAGGCATCGAGGCACTGGTGCGTGCGGTCGCCGACGCTGGGGCGAAGTACGTGCACACCTGCGCGCTGCGGCTGCAGGCAGCGGCGCGCGAGCGTTATCTGCCGATCCTGGCGGAGGAATTCCCAGAGCTCAAGGATCGCTATGCCAAGGCGTACGCGAACGGCTATTCAGTGAGCGAGAGCTACCAGCAGGGTCTCAAGCGGTTTGTGCGCCGCACATGTGAGCGCGTGGGGATTCATTACGGATCGCGCGAAGACGCCGCTGTCCAGGAACCGGAACCGCCCAGGCCCGCGAAGCAGCTCGAGCTGGACCTGCGTTAGGCAAGGATGTCGTGCCGCTCGCTCGCGTCGCGCAGCGCGTCGCCGAGGATATTCACGGCGAGCACCGTCAGGAAAATGAGCGCGCCGGGGAGGATGACGAGCCACGGCAGCGCCGTGAAATAGCTTTGCGCCGTGCTGAGCATGTTTCCCCAACTCGCGGCGGGAGGTTGCACGCCGATTCCGAGGTACGACAGCGCCGATTCCGTGAGAATGGCTGTGCCGACGCCGACTGTGGCGCTGACGAGGATCGTCGGGACGAGCTGCGGCAGCATGTGGCGCGTGAACAACTGAACTCCGCCCTGCCCCAGCGTGCGTGCGGCCTCGATGTACGCCTGTTCACGGATCGAGAGCAGCTCGCCGCGAACGATGCGCGCGAGGCCCATCCAGGCGGTGCCGCCGATCGTGAGAACGAGCGCGCCGATCGTGCTGCCGAAGAAAGCGAGAGCCGTGATCACGACGAAAATTGTGGGGATTGAGAGCATCGCATCGGTGATGCGCATGAGCACACTGTCCAGACGTCCGCGGCGGAAGCCAGCGAGTGCGCCGAACAGCAAGCCCAGGACGAGCGCGAACGCCACGGCGAGGCCACCGACAGCGAGCGAGACCCGGCCGCCGTGCAACAAGCGGCTCAGGACATCGCGGCCGTTTTCGTCGGTGCCTAACCAGTGTGTGACGCTTGGCGGCGACCCTGCGATCGCGAGGTCCAGGCTCGTTGGGCTCACGCGATAGAAGTACGGCCCAAGAGTGAGCGCCAGGATCAAAGCGGCAAGGACGCTCCCGCCGGCCACAGCCCGGCGATCGCGCAGCAGGCGCCGCACGGCATTCGGCCTAACGTGACGCTCCATCAGTGCAGACGGATGCGCGGGTCGATCCACAGGTACACCATGTCGACGAGCAGCGTCGCGAGTGCGACTGTGGCCGAGATGACGAGCGTGATCGCCAGTACGAGCGGGTAGTCGCGACTGAGCGCCGCCTCGACGCCGAGCCGGCCCATTCCCGGCCAGGAAAACACAGTCTCGGTGACGGCGGCTCCACCGACGAGACGGGGCAACTGAAGGCCCAGCACCGTGACGACTGGTATCAGCGCGTTGCGCAGCGCGTGATGCCAGCGAACTCGCGCTGTGCTCACGCCTTTCCCGCTGGCGGCGCGGATGTACGGCTGGCTCAGCGCCGACCGGGTGCTGGAGCGCGTGTAGCGCAGCATTTCCGCCGTCAGCGCGGCGGAGAGGACGATCGCTGGGAGCACGAGATGCACCAGCCTGTCACCTAACGAGGCCGCACCGCCGACGGTGGTGCTGCCGCCGGCCGGAAGCACACCGAGCGTCACCGCAAACACGAGGATGAGCAGCATGGCCAGCCAGAACGCGGGAATCGCCATCGCGCCCGACGCGAGCACGGTGACAGCGTGAT
>DATBKN010000289.1:0-5636 GCA_036555845.1 Gemmatimonadaceae bacterium
CTGGCGCTGTTCGACTGCGACGATGTGCGCGAGTTGCCGTACTGGTACGGTGACAACCGCTGTCGCGCGACGTGGGTGCGTGGTCGTCCGTGTCATGTGACAACCGAAGCTCAAGGCGGGCGCACGTAGCCTAACAAGGTCGTCGACGCGCCGTCTGCAACTCCGTCGTCCCGCAGCCCGCGTCGATGTCCAACGTCTCCAAGCTCAAGAAGAAGGCCGCAGACTTCGAGCAGAAAAAGCAATTCGATCGCGCCGTGCAGGCGTATATCGAGTTGCTCGACGCGCTCGCCAACGACATCGATGACGCCGACATCCCGCTGTACAACAGGGTCGGCGACATTCTGATTCGCCAGAACAGCGCGGCAGAAGCGCTGGTTTATTACGAAAAAGCCGTCGACCTGTACTCCGAACGCGGCTTCCTCAACAACGCCATCGCGCTGTGCAACAAGATCCTGCGCCAATCACCCGGGCGCACGATCATCTACTACAAGCTCGGCAAGATCAGCGCGACAAAGGGCTTCAAGAGCGACGCGAAGCGCAATTTCCTCGAGTACGCGGACCGCATGGAGAAAGGCGGCAAGCGCGACGAGGCATTCCGCGCGCTCAAGGAATTCGCCGACCTGTGCCCGGATCAGGATGACGTTCGCCTGATGCTCGCGGAGCACCTTGCTCGCGACAATCGGCGCGAGGAGGCGATCGAGCAGCTGCAGACGCTGCACTCCAAGTTCGAGACTGAAGGCCGTTCGGCTGAAGCGCGAGCGACGCTCGACCGCATGAAGTCGATCGACCCGAACGTGGAGCCGCGGCCCTCTGGCAACTTCCAGACGATCAAATCGAACGAGCTTGTATTCCTGGATGTCGACGATCTCGCGTTGCCCGCCCGCGCGACGCCAAGCGAGCCGGTGCCATCGTCCCGCGCACCTGAGGAGATCCGCAAGAAGACGCCGCCGCCTGAGCCGGCAATTTCGTCGTCAAACTCGGCGCTCGATGGCCTGTCGCTTACGTTCGTGCCTGACGAGGCGGTTGACGAAATAACATCCCCGGATCTCATCGATGGTTTTACACCGACGGGCGAACATACGAGCATAACGCCAGGCGGCGTCGCGCGTCTCGACGACTTCGAAACCGGCAGAGCAGAGCCCGCGGATGTCGACGTCGCGTTCCCGTCCCTCATCGACATCCCGGCGATTCCAGAAGAGGAGGACGCGGCGAGCGCAGAGCGAATCGACGTCGAGAACTTCGCCGACGAGACGCTTTCAGGGAGTGAATTCGCCGCCCTCGAGCTGGAGCCGTTGGACAGCCCGGTCGAAGAACGGCTTCACGATTTAGCGCTGCCGAGCGACCTCCCATTGCTGCGTTTTACGGGTGATGTGCCCGTTGTGGACGCAGAGGAACAAGCCGGCGGCCCCGCTGCGAGCGATGTGAGCGACGATCTCGACGCCGAGATCATGTCGCCGATCATGCGCTCCACCCGGACGGCCGCCATCGACGATCAGGCGTTCGAGCTAGCGGAAGAGGAACACGCCTCCGCGCACGATTCGCTGGACGCGCACGCCGCCGCGTTGGATGACGAGGAAGCCGGCGCGAAAGAGCCTAACGAGGAAGAAGAGGAGGAGCCAGGCGTCGCGGAGTCCGTTTATCCGATGGCGCCGAGGTTGGCCGACGCAACGCCGCTCAATACGGGCGCGATCGTCTCGACAGCGCCGCCTGAACATCCACTCGAGTGGGAAGACCTCGCGGCTGCAGCGGCCCAGCACGACGTCGAACCTGTCGAAGTGCCGGCGACGCCTGCGCCGGCGGTTGGCGCCGTTGTCCCGATCGAGGACCTCGAACCGGAAATCGATCAAGATTTCCTGGATCGGCCGCCGACCTTTGGAGTGGACGATGGTGCAGAGGAGACGAGTTTCTCGCCGTCGCCACTATCGCCGGATGCGCTGGCGCCGGAGCCGCCACTCGAGCTTCCCGTAACGAACGAGCTCGAAGCAGCCATCGCGGACCTGGACGCAGAGTTGCTCGACGCAGAACAACCGTCGCCACCAGCGCCGCGCGTCGAGCGCCGCACGCCCCCGCGCGCATTGGAAGCCATCGCGACGCTGGACACGCTGCGCGCACAGATACTGGAATCACCTAACGATCCGCGCCTGCGCCGCCGTCTCGCTGAAGCGCTCCTCGAAATGGGCGAGCGGGAACAGGGGCTGCGTGAGCTGGATGCGGCGATGCTCGGCGTCGAGCGCGAGGGCGACCTGGAGACGGCGCGCGACATCGCCAAAGAGATCCTGTTGCTCGTCCCCGAATCGGTCCGCCACCACCAGAAGAGCGTGGAGTACGCGGCGCGCTCTGGCGATCGCCTGCGGCTCATCGACGCGTATCTCGCGCTCGCGGATGCGTTGTTCCGCGGCGGGGAGCATGACAAGGCGCGCGCCGTATATGGCCGTGTGGTCGAGCTCGAGCCTAACGAGCCGCGCGCCCGGTCCGCGCTCGAGATGCTCGCCGGGCGCTTGTCAGGTGTCGCTGACAGCGCGCCCGCCGCGCAGACGCGCGCAGCGCCCGAGGGGGATCTCGAATCGACTGATGGAGACCCCACGTTCGAAGACCTCGAGCTGGAAGACCTCGATGCGGAAGTTGCGGCCGCATTCGGCTCGCCTGACGAGAACGGTGAGGACTACGGTGCGGATGACGGCGCGCGAAACGCGGGTGTGTTCCAGACACCAGCATTCGTTCCCAATGGCGACTTCATCGACCTCGGCGCGATGCTGCGCGGCGATCAGCCGCAGAAGTCGACGCGCATGGTCGTTGGCGATGCCAAACCGACCGGCGACGAGCAGGCCGACTTCGAAGACATGCTGCGTCGCTTCAAACAGGGCGTTGCCGCAAACGTGGACGACGAGGATTTCGACAGCCACTACGATTTGGGTGTCGCCTTCAAAGAGATGGGCCTCATCGACGACGCCATCGCACAGTTCCAAAAGGCACTGCGCTCAGACACCCATCGCAGCCGCGCGTATGAAGCGCTCGGCCAATGCTTCATCGAGAAGAACCAGCATCAGGTAGCCGCCACCCTGCTGACTCGCGCCGTCGAGACCACCCGTGTCGACGATCGCGTGCTGGTCGGCTCACTGTATCTGCTTGCGTACGCATGCGAGCAGTTGCAGCGTGAGCGCGATGCCCTGGTGTATTATCATCGGGTCTTCGCCGTCGATGTCGATTTCCGCGACGTAGCCACACGAATCCAAGCGCTCGAATCGAAAGTAGCCTAGTGACCCTTCGGACCCGCCTTTCACCGGCCGCCGCCTCCGCGCTTCAGGAGATTCAGGCGCCGGTAGCCGGTGCGCTCGAGCAGGTGCTCGAGGATATGAAGCGCATCGTGGTTTCCGAAACGGGTCTCGTGAACAGCGTGAGCGAACACTTGATGCACATGCGCGGGAAGATGATGCGTCCCACGCTACTGCTTCTCGCGAGCGAGTCAGAAGGAACGCGCGACAAAGACGCCACGTCGTATGCCGCGGTCGTCGAATTGATTCACCTGGCGACGCTGGTGCATGACGACGCCGTGGATCACAGCGTGCTGCGCCGTGGCATGCCCACGATCAATGCGCTGTTCAGCCATCAAGTGTCAGTGATCATGGGCGACTTCCTGTATTCGCGGGCGCTCATGGAACTTGTTAGGCTGGGAGACCTGCAGCGCCTGGAGGTTCTGGCGCGCGCGTCGAACGAGTTGACGATCGGCGAGATCCACCAGCTGGCGGCGCTCGATGCTCTGGCGTTCACCGAGAGCGACTACGAGCTGCTCATCCGAGCGAAGACGGCGGCTCTCTTCGCCGGGGCCTGTGAGGTTGGCGCCCTGAGCGGAGCCAAGGCGCATCGCGCCGCCTTTCGTGAATATGGCACGCAGTTAGGCATGGCCTTCCAGGTCGTGGACGACCTGCTGGATTATACGGAATCGTCGGCGACGGTTGGAAAGCCGACCGGTCTCGACCTCAAGGAACACAAAGCCACGCTGCCGCTCATTGCGGCACTGCCCAAGCTGGCGCCTAACGAGCGAAACGTGGTGAGCGAGTTGTTCCGCACGCCGGAGCCGACCGACGAGCTTGTCGCTCGTGTCATCGAGATCGTGCGCGAGGAGGGTGGGCTTGACTACGCCCGCCGCCGCGGTGAGGAATACGCGCGTCGTGCGGAAGAGGCGCTGACGCGGGTTCCCGAGAGCGCGGCCAAATCGGCGCTCCTCGACACGGTCGCATACGTCATGGAAAGGCGGGCCTAATGGCGATGGCAAGCAAGGTTGGTCTGCCGCGGGCGAGGCACCGTCCGGGCTTCTACGCGCTGATCCTGATAGTCGGGTTCATAGTGGGCGGCGCCATGAACGTCCTGGCGCGGCGGTTCTTGCCGGCCGGCGCGGTGAAGGAGTTTTTGACAACTGGCGTGACACCCCAGTTCGGCCCGTTGCATGTGGACCTCGTTATCTTGAAGTTTGTGCTAGGCCCAATGGCGCTGGATGTGTCTCTCTTGAGCCTACTTGGGGTAGTAATCGCGTATCTGATCGCGCGTTCGCTTTTCTAGGAGAGCGTTATGAACTTCGGGAACATTGGCTTCACCGAAATACTGCTGATCGCAGTCGTCGCGCTGCTTCTCTTCGGTGCCAAACGGCTCCCGGAGATCGGCGCCTCGATGGGCAAGAGCATCACCGCGTTCAAGCGCGGCTTGAGCGACACGGAAAAGTCGATTCGGGAGGGCGCGCAGGAGAACCGCAGTCGGTTATCCGAGCCCGAGCCGACGACCACCGCCACGACCGAGGAACGTCCGGAGCCCAAGCGGCTGCTCAGCTGACCTCGACGCGGTTCGATTGAATAAGAACGCCGCCTGACGAGCATCAGGCGGCGTTTCGTATTGGCCAGTAATTACGCGTTAACTGACCTGTCGCCGTGCAGCGGCCGCGAGATCGGCGCGATTGTCTTCGACGTCGGCATTCTTTCGCAGCGCGTCGTAGAACGCCCTAACACGTTGATCGCGTAGGGCATTGAGCGCTGCCTGACGACGCTCGTCCTTCACCTTGTCGAATTCGGCCCTCGAGGCTTCGACGCGTCGATCCACGCGGAGCACGAAGACTGCTTCATCCGTCGCGATCGGTTGGCTGACAGTACCGACCGGAAGTGTGAACGCCGCTCCGACGGCAGCGTTCAAGCGACCAATCGATCCGGCGAACGACCCGCGCGTGATCGCGTCGGTCTTTTCAAGTGTTAGGCCCGCCGCCTTCGCGGCGGTTTCGAGCGAGCTTTTGGCAGCCTGTTGAGCAAACGCCTGGGCGCGCGGGCGAACAGCTTCGATCTTCTTGCGTCGCAGCAGCTCACCGCGAACCTGGTTCTTCACCTCATCGAACGAGGCCACGCCGCTGCGACTGACCGTGTCAACGCGGGCCAGGAAGTACGCCTGGTCCGTATCGAAAAGTGAGCTCGTTTCCCCGGGCTGAGAGCCGCCGAATGCCCATGCGCTCACGCCGGCGAGCGGTCCTTCGGGTCCCGTCAGCGGCTGGCCCTCGATCGCGGTGAGCTTCTCGATCTTCAGGTTGAGAGCCTTCGCCGCGGAGTCGAATCGCTCGGGGGCGGTCTGCTCGGCAGCGATTCGGGCGAGGGAGTCGGCCC
>DATBKN010000290.1:0-7714 GCA_036555845.1 Gemmatimonadaceae bacterium
AAGGATCTTACCGACAGCGTCAATGCGATGGCCAGCAACCTCACCGTCCAGCTGCGCGACATGTCGAACGTCGCCACGGCCATCGCAAACGGAGACCTGACACGCCAGATCACGGTAGACGTGCGCGGCGAGATTCTGCAACTCAAAGAGACGATCAATACGATGGTGGACCAGCTGAACGCGTTCGCCGGCGAAGTGACGCGCGTGGCACGCGAAGTTGGTACAGACGGACGACTCGGCGGTCAGGCTGTCGTGCCCGGCGTCGCCGGCACCTGGAAAGACCTCACGGACAACGTGAACCTGCTGGCCGCGAACCTAACGACGCAGGTCCGTAACATCGCTGAAGTGACGACAGCCGTGGCGCGCGGCGACCTGTCGCGCAAGATCACCGTGGACGCGAAAGGCGAAATCCTGGAGCTCAAGAACACGATCAACACGATGGTGGACCAGCTCAACGCCTTCGCGGCTGAAGTGACGCGCGTGGCACGTGAAGTCGGAACGGAAGGAAAGCTCGGCGGTCAGGCACAGGTGCCAGGTGTGGCCGGCACGTGGAAGGACCTCACGGACAACGTGAACGTCATGGCGGCGAACCTCACCGAGCAAGTGCGCGGTATCGTGAAGGTCGTGACGGCTGTGGCGGACGGCGACCTGAAACAGAGCCTAACGGTAAAGGCAAAGGGCGAAGTCGCGGCGCTCGCCGAGACGATCAACAACATGACGATCACGCTGGCGACGTTCGCCGATCAGGTGACGACGGTCGCGCGCGAAGTCGGCGTGGAAGGACGTCTGGGCGGTCAGGCGTACGTCCCCGGCGCAGCCGGTACCTGGAAGGACCTAACGAGCAACGTGAACCTGCTGGCGGCCAACCTGACCGGTCAGGTGCGCGCCATCGCGGACGTGGCGACGGCGGTGACGAAGGGTGACCTGACGCGCGCCATTCAGGTGGACGCGCGCGGCGAGGTCGCGGAACTGAAGGATAACATCAACACGATGATCACCAACCTCCGCCTAACGACGGAGCGTAACACGGAGCAGGACTGGCTCAAGACGAACCTGGCGCGCTTCACGGGCATGTTGCAGGGACAGCGCGACCTGGTCACCGTGGGACAGCTGCTCCTCTCGGAACTGGTGCCGCTGGTCGCGGCGCACCAAGGCGTGATCTATCAGATGGACACACTGGACGAGCCGCACCTCAAGTTGCTTGCGAGTTATGCGAACATGGCGGATATGGGCTATCCGGATCGCATGCGGCTCGGCGACGGCTTCATCGGCCAGTGCGTGGTCGAAAAGCGGCGTATCCTCGTGACTGACGTGCCCACCGACGCAGTACCCGTCGGATCGATCCTCTTGGGCCCCGGCGTATTACCGCGCAACATCGTCGTCTTCCCGGTCATGTTCGAGAATGAAATCAAGGCGGTGCTCGGCCTCGCATCACTTCACGAGTTCGCGCCTTCGCACCTAACGTTCCTTGAACAGCTCACCGCCAGCATCGGCATCGTGCTGAATAGCATCGAAGCCACGATGCAGACCGAAGGTCTGCTCAAGCAGTCGCAGCAGCTCGCCAGCGAACTGACCAATCGCCAAAAGGACCTGCAGCAGTCGAACGAGCAGCTGGAGCAGAAGGCCCAGCAGCTCGCGGAGCGCAACGTTGAGGTCGAGCGCAAGACTGCCGAGCTGGCGCTCACATCGCGATTCAAATCAGAATTCCTGGCGAGCATGTCGCACGAGCTGCGCACACCGCTCAATAGCATTCTGATTCTTGGTCAGCAGTTAGGCGACAACCCCGATGGCAATCTGACGGACAAGCAGGTCGAGTTCGCGCGCACAATTCACGCGGCTGGGACGGATCTTCTTAACCTCATCACCGACATTCTCGACTTCTCGAAGATCGAATCGGGAACCGTGACGGTCGATGCAGAGGAGATTTACTTCAGCAGTTTGATTGGAACTGTCGATCGCACGTTCCGGCACGAGGCTGACAGCCGCGGGCTCGCGTTCGACGTACAGATCGATCCGCATCTCGGGCGCAGCATGGTCACAGACCCCAAGCGCCTGCAGCAGGTTTTGAAGAACCTGTTGTCCAACGCGTTCAAGTTCACGTCCACAGGCGGCGTAAAGCTCAACGTGTCGGTTGCAGCGTCTGGATGGTCGGCTGAGCATCCGGTCTTGAACAACGCACCGACCGTGGTTGCGCTCGAGGTCTCGGATACCGGCATCGGTATTCCTGGCGAGAAGCAGAAGATCATCTTCGAGGCCTTCCAGCAAGCAGATGCAGGAACCAGCCGCAAGTATGGCGGTACCGGCCTCGGCCTCGCGATCAGCTCGAAGCTCGCTGCACTGTTAGGCGGCGAGATTCAGCTGCGGAGCACGCCTAACGTGGGAAGCACATTTACGCTCTTCCTTCCGCTGCGCTATGTCGGGCCGGCCACGCCGCCCAAACCGTCCGAGGCGCCGGCTCCTGAAGGGCAGCCGACGTTCGCAGACCTCTCGAAGGTCATGCAAGCCGAGCGGGTCGTCGAACGAGTTCCTGACGACCGCGACGAAATCGAGCCTGACGACTGGACGCTGCTAATCGTCGAAGACGATCCGCACTATGCGCGCGTTATCGCCGACCTTGCACACGACAAAGGCTTCAAGGTTGTCGTCGCGCATACCGGCGCCGAAGCGCTGGAGCTGGCTCGCAGGGTGCATCCGAGCGCTGTATCGCTCGACGTGTTCCTTCCGGACATGCTTGGATGGACTGTGCTCAGTCAGCTGAAGCAGGATCCAGCGACCCGGCACATTCCTGTTCAGATCGTCACGCTGGACGAGGACCGCCAGCATGGTCTCGCACGCGGAGCGTTCGCCTTCGTCACGAAGCCGACATCCGCAAGCGGACTCGACGCGGCGCTGACTCGCATCAAGGAGTTCGCGTCGCCACGGGCGAAGCGACTCTTGATCGTCGAAGACAACCCATCGGAGCAGCTGAGCATCGCCGAGTTGTTAGGCCACAAAGACATCGCAGTTGAATGCGTGGCAACCGGCAAAGAGGCGCTCGCAGTTCTGCAAAAACATCCTTACGACTGCGTCGTTCTTGACCTTCGACTACCCGACATGTCTGGCTTCGAGGTGCTGGAAGCGATTCGCGACGACGCCAGCCTGCGTGATATGCCTGTCGTCGTCTTCACGGGCAAAGAGCTTACGACCGAAGAGGATACGCAGCTCAAAAACCTCGCGCGCAGCGTCGTCGTGAAGGGTGTGGAGTCCCCGGAGCGCCTTCTCGACGAGACGTCACTATTCTTGCATCGGGTTGTGTCCGATCTACCCGCAGAAAAGCAGCGCTTGCTCGAGCGCCTGCATGGTTCCGATGAATTCCTGATGAACAAGTCCGTGCTCGTCGTTGACGACGACGTGCGGAATATCTTTGCTTTGAGCAGCGTGCTGGAGCGCCGCGGGATGAACGTGCTCACGGCGACCACGGGTAGGGAGGCGATAGAGACCCTCGAGGCGACGCCGAATCTGGCGATCGTCCTCATGGACATCATGATGCCTGAGATGGACGGCTATAAGACCATGCAGGCGATTCGGCAGCGTCCCGCCCTACGACGCTTGCCGATCATCGCTCTCACGGCCAAGGCGATGAAGGGCGACCGCGAGAAGTGTCTCGAGGCAGGCGCCTCCGACTATCTCGCCAAACCTGTGAATACGGAGCAACTACTATCGGCATTACGTATGTGGCTGCACCGTTAGGCACCCGGAGGCAATGTGAGCGCTGACGAGCGCGTCAACATTTTGCTGGTCGACGACCAGCCGGGGAAACTCCTGAGCTATGAAGCGATGCTCAGCGAGCTGGGTGAGAACCTGATCCGCGCCGAGTCTGCAAGCGAGGCGTTGGAACAGCTGCTGAAGACCGATATCGCGGTTGTACTGATCGATGTGTGTATGCCCGAGCTCGACGGCTTCGAGCTCGCGTCGATGATCCGCGCGCACCCGCGATATCAAAAGACGGCCATCATTCTCGTCTCGGCCGTCCTCATTAACGACGTGTATCGCTTGAAGGGCTATCACGCCGGCGCTGTGGATTACGTCGGCGTTCCCGTGGTACCCGAGATCCTGCGCGCCAAAGTCGCGATCTTCGCCGATCTCTACCGCAAGAGCCGCCGGCTCGAGCGCATCAACGAGGAGCTCGAGCAGCGAGTCGCCGAGCGCACTGCCCTGCTGCGCGACAGCGATCGTCGCAAGGACGAATTCCTCGCGATGCTTGCGCATGAATTGCGCAATCCACTGGCTCCGGTGCGCAACGCGCTGCACCTCGTGCGCGCGACGGCGGACGACGGTGTGCGCAACAACGCCCTGAGCGTGATGGAACGCCAGCTGGGCCATCTCGTCCGTCTGGTGGACGACCTGCTCGACGTGAGCCGCATAACGACAGGTAAGCTCGAGCTGCGGACCGACCGAGTCGATCTGCGTGAAATTCTGCGCCAGGCGGTCGAGACGGCGCAGCCCGAGATCAGCCGCAAGGAACACGCGCTGTCCGTCGAGCTGCCGGACAGCGGTCTTGTACTCGATGGCGACGCGACGCGGTTGACGCAGGTGTTCGCCAACCTGCTGCATAACGCGAGCAAGTTCACGGAAAAGGCCGGGCACATCGAGCTCAGCGCTCGGCGCATCGGCAGTGACGTGGAAGTGACCATCAAGGACAGTGGCGAGGGGATCCCCAACGACATGCTTTCGGGAATCTTCGAGATGTTCTCACAAGCGGATCGCTCGCTCGAGCGGCGGCATGGCGGGCTTGGGATCGGCCTAACGATGGCCAAACGATTGGTCGAGATGCATGGCGGTGCCATCACCGGCAAGAGCGATGGGCCCGGTGCGGGGAGCGAGTTCACGGTGCGTCTGCCGCTCGCGACCACCGGTAGCGCGCACGTATCGCCCGAGGTATCCGGCAAATGGCCGGCGATCACGACGCGCCGCATCCTCATCGCTGACGACAATCCGGATAGTCTTGAAAGCCTCGCGCTCGTGCTCCAGCTCAAGGGGAACGAAGTGCGCACGGCGTCCGATGGCGTCAAGGCAGTCGCCGAAGCCCAGGCGTTCCATCCGGATGTCGTCTTGCTCGACATCGGCATGCCGGAGATGAACGGCTACGACGCCTGCCGGAAGATTCGAGACAGCGAGTGGGGCCGCGGGATGCTGTTGATCGCGCTGACGGGTTGGGGCCAGCAGGAAGATCGCGAACGCAGCCGCGTCGCCGGCTTCGACTATCACTTCGTGAAGCCGATCGACCCGGATAATCTCATGCGACAACTCTCGAAGCACGCCGCACGAGTAGAAGCGCTTCGAACGGTATCATCGGCATAGAGCGCGTCCGAACCGCGGCCATGCAGCTGCGCCGCGCGCAAGTCGCCGACGCCGGAGCGATCGCGCTGCTGCACATCGCGAGCTGGCGCGTGGCGTACAGCGCGGAGCTCCCTGCCTGGTACCTCGAGTCGCTGGACGAGGCAGCGCGCGCGGAGCAGTGGAGAACCCGGCTGGCACGTCCAACGACCGACGTGCTGCTCGCGGAAGAGGCCGGAGCGCTGCTCGGCTTTTGCGCCCATGGTCCGGCGCAGGAGACAGGCGCAGGCCTAACGAGTGCCTGGGAGATCTATAGCCTGCATGTGCTTCCCCGTCTGCGCGGCGGCGGCATCGGCAGCATCCTGTTCAATGAGGGGCTCGGCAGCGCCCGCCGAGCCGGGGCTTCCATGCTCACTCTCTGGGTCGTCACCACGAACGCTCCGGCTCGGCGGTTTTATGAGAAGAAAGGCATGCAGCCCGACGGCGCAGCAAAGACACGCGAGCTGGCGCACGGGGTAACGCTGCATGAGGTGCGCTACGGCATCCCATTGTTGACGCCGTCCGCTACTCGTTAGGCAGCCTCATCTGCGCCGCACCATTGCGCGGCGCACGCCCTTTCGTTGAGGCAGCGGGCGCGCGAGATTCCTCGCCCCGCAGGCTGGTCAAACGTGATCAATCGTGAGGAGGAATCGCTATGTCGACAGCGCATCTCAAACGATGTAGCTACGCGGGGGTCGGCGGCGCGGCGTTCAGCAAGGCCATGGGTTGAGCCAGGCTCACTTCGGAACCGTGCGCATCAAGAACGACGGGACGTCGCAGGCGTCGCCGCGCGCTATGATGAACGCATTGCACGCCGGACCCCTGCGCCAACTTCAAGGAAGCGCCAACGGCGGACATTGCAGCAACTGGGCGGCCTGGCCAAACACGTAGCCGCCTAACGAGTTGAAACGCGCCTGCCCCGGGATGGCGAGACGGGGCGGCCCGGACGGCCCCGACCGGTGACGCAAATCACAGTCGGGGCCGTTTGACTTCCCCGCGGTCACCCGGTAAATAGCCAAGCGAGCGAAGCGGTAAGAATGACCGGCCGCGACTGCGGCTGCGCGCGCGCAAGCGTGACGCACACCATGCACGTCGCGTCATTCGTGGAAGCGGAATCCACCACCTTGATGGACTCCACCCCCCGCAACGTCCACGCTTAGACCGTCGAATGGAAACCGCCCATTTTCTCCGTACAGTGCCGTTGTTTGCACGTCTCGACGATGCAGAGCTCCAGCGCTTCGCCGATCTGACGCGCGAGAAGAACTATCCGAAGGGATCCGTCATCGTGTTCGAGGACGACCCGGGGGATTCGCTTTTCATCGTGCGGGAAGGTCGCGTGAAAGTCGTGCTCATCGGCGAAGACGGCCGCGAAGTGATTCTTGGTGTCCTGGGCGTCGGTGAGTATTTCGGCGAGCTGTCGTTGATCGATGATCAGCCGCGCTCAGCGCACGTCATCGCGATGGAAGAGACGACGCTCTTAGTGCTGCGCCGCGAAGACTTCCGGCGCCGCGTCGAGGCTAACGCGTCGGTCGCGTGGTCGCTGCTCGTCGAGCTGTCGCGCAGACTGCGACGAGCCGACGGCAAGATCCACGGACTCGCGTTGCTCGACGTTCCAGGTCGCATTGCGCGCCTCCTTCTCGATTTCGCGCAGGAATCGAACGGCGGCGAAGCGATCGACAAGCCGCTCACGCATCAAACGATTGCACACATGATCGGCGCGAGTCGCGAGACGGTCTCGCGCACGATTCGAGAGTTTCAGATCCAGGGATTGATCCGCGTTGAGCGACGGCGCATTTCCGTCGCGAATCGGCCGGGACTGAAGCAACTCGCGCAAGCGCGCGTGTAGCACTCGAGTACGGCAAGTCGGTCGTGACAAAGCGCGTCGGAGCACTGTGTTGCACATCGCAGCATAACGATTGGCGCCGCAGCGATTACTTGGTGAACGTCACCTAGATAAGTCGTGCCACTTCGTCTGCGCTTCTGGGGTACTAGGGGCTCTGTGCCGTCGCCGGGTCCGCGCACTGTGCAATACGGTGGCAACACAACGTGCGTCGAGCTTCGAACGGATGATGACGAGCTCATCATTCTCGACGCGGGCACGGGGATTCGCGAGCTCGGGCGTTCGCTCGTGGCTGGCGCCAACGGCCACGCGATTCGCGGCGACATCTTCTTCACGCACGCGCACTGGGACCACATCCAGGGATTGCCGTTTTTCACTCCGGCGTTTCAACGCGGCAACAAGTTCACGTTGTGGGGCAATCCGGTTCTGCAGGAGAACATCGGCGTCGTCGTTAGGCAGCAGATGAGCCCTGTCGTGTTCCCCGTCGCCTTCGACGATCTCAGCGCGCGCATCGAGGTG
>DATBKN010000291.1:0-8557 GCA_036555845.1 Gemmatimonadaceae bacterium
GTCAGGTCGCCGATCCCCATCATCACGAACGTCGCCAGGATCGCCAGCGGGATCGACACGCTGATGATGAACGTCTTGCGGAACGACCGCAGGAAGACGATGACGACAAGCATCGACAGGATGGCGCCGATGATGGCCGCATCGCGCACCGACTTCAGCGCGTCGCTGATGAAGCCGGACTGATCATATGTGACTTCGTTCCGGACATCGGGCGGGATGTAGCCGCTTGACTGCAACTGCTCGAGCTTGGCCTGCACGCCACGGACGACTTCGACGGTATTGGCCTCCGGCTGCTTCTGAATGCCGATGCGCACGGCCGGCACGCCATTGAGCCGCGCCCAACTGCGCTGCTCCTGGCTGGTATCGCGCACCGATGCGATCTCGCGCAGCGGCACGCGCGCTCCGCTCGGCGGCGTCAGCAACACGCCGCGTATGTCCTCCAGCGTGTGAAACTTGCCCGCGGTCGTGCCGACTAATTCACGATCGAGCGTCGTGATGCGCCCGGCTGCCATGTCCTGATTCTCGTTGCGCAGCGCGTTTATCACTTGTGAGACGGAGAGACCGAAGCCGCGCAGCCGCTCCGGGTCGAGCTCCACCTGGATCTCGCGCACCAGACCGCCGAAGATCTCGATCGCCGCGACGCCCGGCACGGAAAGGAGCTGCGGCCGCAGTCGCTGGTCCACCCACTGGCGCAACGCCATTTGGTTGCGCGTGCCTGACGAGAACGCGACCTGGTAGATCTGCTGCTGCGCGGGGTCCGACTTGTTGACGTTAGGCGGATCCGCCTCTTCCGGAAGCCGCGCGCGAATGCGCTCGACGTTCTTGGCCGCGTCCTGCAGCGCGAAGTCGACGTCGGTGCCGTAATCGAAATCGAGGGTGATGTTGACACTGCCCGTCGAGACGTCGGCGGCCATTCGCGTTAGGCCTTCGGTCGTCGCCAGAGCCGCTTCCAGAGGCTTGGCGATCGTCTCCTCGAGCACCGCCGGCTCGACGCCGGGATTGCTCACGCTCACACGCACCTGCGGGTACACGATTCGCGGTAGTAGATCGACCGGAATGCGCCCGACGTAGACGGCGCCGAGCACGAGGAGCGTGCTCGTGATCATGATCGTCCCGATGGGACGGCTGATGGACCAGCTCGCGATGCCGCGCCGCTTGTCTTTCACTTGCGTTCACCGCGTCCGGCGCCCGATGGTGGCTTGGACGCGGAATCGAGAGTCTTGCTGACAGGAGCCTGGTCGCTGAGCGGCTGCACGACTTTCACCGTGGCGCCTTCGCGGATCATGGATGTGCCAGAGACGATGACGGAATCACCTTCGGCGACGCCTTCGAGGATCTCCGACTGGCCGGACATGTCGCTCCCGACCCGTACGGCGCGGCGCACGATCTTCCCGTCCTTCACGACGTATACGGCGCGCGCTCCGGCAGGTCCCGATACCGCGCGCGACGGGACAAGCAGCGCATCGCTGCGCCGGTCGAGCGCGAGCGTGGCGCGCACCGTATAGCCGGGGCGCAGGCCGGTCAATTGGCCGCCCGTGAGCGCCACCTCGACGGGCACGAGCCGCGTGGCGCTGTCCGCAGACGGAAAGATCCGCCGGATGCGTCCTTCGACACGCTGGCCGCCTAACGCGTCGACGGAAAGCGGCACCATGGCGCCGACGCGGAGCGTGCTGACCTCCAGCTCCGACACATGGATGAGCGTCACCAGCATGCTCACGTCGGCCACTGAGAACAGCCGCGTCGACGGTGACACGATGTCGCCGGCTTCGACGCGCTTCTCGGTGATGACTCCGGAGATCGGCGCAGTCACGCGCGCATAACCCAGGCGCGTCTTCAACTGGTCGCTTGTCGCTTTGGCAGCTTCGAAAGCGGCGCGGTCTCGCTCAACCTCCGCGAGCGTCATGATCTGTTGTTTGAACAGTTGCTCCGAGCGCTCCACAGTGGACTGCGCAAAGCGCAGCGCCGCCTCGGCGCTGCGAGCCTGCGCCTCCAGCTCTCTCGCATCGATCTCGGCCAGGACGTCGCCCCGACCGACGCGATTGCCCTCTTCCACCTTGAGCGAGAGGAGCGTACCCGAAAGCTGGGCGTTTATTCCGACGGTACGGATGGGCTCCAGCATTCCGGAGATTGTGGACGTGCGTGCCACCGAGCCGCGCTTCGCGAGCTCGATCTCCACCGGGGTTGGGCGCTCCGACTCGCCGCGCCCGCCAGGGCGACCGGCATTGGCGTTGCCAGCGGACGCGGGCTCACCGCCCGCCGGCTTGGAGCACGAGCCGGTGATTAGGCCGATGAAGACGCTCATCGCCAACGCGCTGTATTGCGTGAACTTACGGGGCAAACGGTCTCCGGATCGCCAGGTACTTGCCAGTCCCTACTCTAACGCCCAAGGACAGCGAAACGCTTGGATTGGCAGGCGCCTGGGCGGCCCCGCTCAAACGGCGTCGGACAACGAGGAGAAATTGAAGTCCTTCGCTCGCAACGCCGGCATCACCTGACCCGCGCTCGTCAACTCAGCGCGGCCGATCTCCTCGATCTTGCTGAGGAGGAAAAGCGGGCTCTCGTTCCAGCGGAAGTTCTTGAGCGACTGCGTCACCTGGCCGTTTTCGATCAGGAAGGTGCCATCTCGCGTTAGGCCCGTGAGCATCACGGTACGCTGATCCAGTGAGCGGATGTAAAAAAAGTGCGTCACGAGAATGCCGCGCTGGCAGCCGGCGATCAGCTCCTCGGTTGACTTGGTGCCGCCAACGAATTTCAGACCGCCGCCGCCTCCACCAAAACCTCCGCCACCACCTCCAAATCCGCCGCCGCCACTTCCTGTCGTGGGGGTCTGACCCTGCTTCTGTGCCCAGAAACGGTCATACGAGAAGTTCTTGAGGATTCCGTTTTCGACGTACACGACGCGCCGCAGCGGCGTCCCATCGTTTGCAAACGGCTGCGCGAGCAGTTGCGGATCCGTTGGATCCGAGAAGATCGTCACGCGCTCGTCGGCGATTTTCTCGCCGAGTCGGGTGCCTCCTCCACCGCCGCGTTTGCTGAACGTGCCGCGTCCTTCGTCGTTAGGCCGAGCGTTGAACGCGCCGATGAGACCCGGGATGAGATCGGAAACCGCCTGCGGTTCCAATACGACGGTGTACAGACCGGGTTCGATCGCTTTCGGGTTCCGGCTTGCGACGGCCTTCTGCGCCGCCACACGACCGAGTTTCGCCGGATCGATCGCGCTCCAGTCGCGCGCGCCGGCGCTGGACCAGCCCGAGCCGGTGCCGTCCGGCGTTCGCGCCGTGAGCGACAGATCCGCTGAGCTGTTGCGGTGATATGCGAACAGTCCGGCACTCGTCGCGATCGCGTTCGCACCGGCGTCCGCCTGGAGGAATCCGGCGACGAAGATATTCCCCGCCGCGCGTCCCTCGTTTTCCGCCGTCTGAATTGCCTGACGAGTGGCCGTCGCGCGCGTCTCGGGCGTTAGGCTCGCTGTCGCGTCGAAGAAGCCGTTGACGTTTGCGTAATTCTGCGGCCCTAATTCCGGCACGATTTCGGGATCTTCGGGACTGAGTCGCGCCAGCGATTCCGCGAACGCGACGGTGCGACGCAGGCTTTCGTCGTCGAGCACGTTCGTCTGCGCCGAGGCACGACGGCGACCAACGGTCGACGTGACCGTGACCGACGTGTTCGTGGTGCCGCCGCTGGTCGTAATCTCGTTTCCAGCGAAGCGCGTGTTCCCCGCCCAGCCGCTGTTGATGAAGACGCGCGTTTGATCACCCTTCGCGAACGACAGCACGCGGTCAGCGAGTGCCTTGGCTTGATCCCGGGTTAGGAATTCCGCTTCGGGTGCAAAGAGGGACTTGGGCATCAGCCTTCCCTCCCCGTGTTCACGATGTTGACGTTGCGGAAGCGCGCCGGCGGGCAGCCGTGGCTCACGGAATTCGATTGCGAGGGCTGGCCTTTGCCGTCGCCGAAGGAGCCGCCTAACCAGTAGGAGCTTGTGCCGCCGATCATATCCATGGAGTTCCAGAAGACGGGCGTGTTGGCCTGGTAGGCGACGTCTTTCAACATCCCCGTGATCTTCCCGCCGCGCACTTCGTAGAAGGCCTGTCCCGAGAACTGGAAGTTGTAGCGCTGGTGATCGATGGACCACGAGCCGCGGTTTCTGATGACGATGCCGCGATCGGTGGCTGCGACGATGTCATCGAGGCCGATGTCGCGATCGCCCGGCAGGAGCGACACGTTAGGCATGCGCTGGAATTGCACGCTGTCCCAGGAGTCGGCGAAGGAGCAGCCTAACGAGCGATTCACGCCGGTCAGTTTGCTGATCCAGGCGGCCTGCTCGCGCGTCGTCTGGTAGTTCTTGAAGATCCCTTTCTCGATGATGAGCCAGTCCGTTGCGGCCACGCCTTCGTCGTCCCACGCGACGCGCGCGAGCGACCCTTCCTGCGTGCGATCGCCGCGGATGTTCATGATCGGCGTGCCGTACTTGAGTTTGTTGATCTGCGCCTCGGGCGGCGCGACGAAACTCGTGCCGGCGAAGTTCGCCTCGTAGCCCATCGCGCGATCCAGCTCGGTCGGGTGGCCGATCGATTCGTGAATCGTGAGCCACAGGTTGCGCGGATCGAGAATGAGATCGTAGCGCCCAGGCTCCACGGATTTTGCCCCTAACTTTTCAACGGCGATGTTCGCCCACGCTGCGGCGTTGCCAGGCATATCGAGACCGGTGACGTACTCCCATCCCTGACCGCGCGGTGCAAGCTCCTCGCTGTACGACTGAAATCCACCGCCGTTTGCGCCAATCGCTGTGGCGGTGAAGCCCGGACCGACGCGGATGAACGTTTGCGTCGTCTCCGTCCCCTCCGTGTTCGCGTACATCTTGATCTCACGCAGCATCTGCAGCTGCGTGTTCACGAAGCGCACGCCGGGGACTTTCAGTGCCGCTTCGTTCGCCGCGAACAGAAGCGCGACTTTTTCCTCGATAGGTACCTCGATCGGATCGCGCTGCACAGGCGTTTGCCACGTGCCTTTCACGACTGCGGTCGGTGCCAGCTCCACTGGCCGCTTCTGCATGGTCTTCGCGGCGCGGGAGAGTCGTGCGGCTTCGCGCGCCGCTTTTGCGACGCCGTCCTTCGTCATGACGCTCGTCGCGGCGAAGCCCCACGCGCCGTTCACGATCGTGCGGATGCCGATGCCGTACGACTCGCTCTCATTCACGCCGGTTATTTGACGTTCGCGTGTCGAGATGGACTGGCGGCGATAGCGGCCGATGCGCGCATCCGCGTAGCTCGCGCCGGCCGATTTCGCAGCGTTGAGCGCCTCCATAAGGAGCTCGTCAGCTACTGGCTCCGCCCAACGCTCCGGATTCCGCCCGGCGATCAGCGGCCGCGGAAGTGACACGATGAGAGCGGCAGCCGCTCCCGTTTTCAGAAAGTCTCGGCGATTTGAGGGCATCGGATTCTGAGGGTGCGTGGTGCCTCTCGCCGGACTGGTCGTCGGCGAGGCGAGTCGCGCTCAGCGGATTACGGCGGCGAGAAGGATAAGGTTGACGAATCGAGCTGCACGCTGTGTGGGTGTCGCCGACGTCCAGGCCTGTGGCACCCAAGATCAACGGAAAACCTGACGACCGAAGCGAACGTCCCGATTACGTGGTCCTGCTCCCAGCGATCACGAAGCTGTTGCCGGTCAGCCGGAAGCGAGCTCACGGTCCTCGCATTGCTCATTTTGTCGATCGGTACTTCGACAACGAGTGTTACGACCAGTGCGACCACGACAAGAGCGAGCCAAGAAGCGTTAGGCAACACATCTTCGATCGTTGCCGTTGGCTTGGCGCTCATTGCATGCGGGCAAGAATGGCGCCGAGGTGAACTGCGAGATCAAAGCCTAACGCCGAGAACTCAGAAATTTGACGATCAATTTCGGCGTCGGGATGATCGTCCGCCTGGTGCTGGTCACGGCAGCAATCTTAATGCCTTTCGCCGTTCAGGCGTCAAGCGTCACGCTGGAATCGCAGCGTGCCGGGTAGCGTCGCGTGCGATCAGTTTGCTGTTGCGTCCCCTCATCGCCTACAGGACCAGTGTCGTCGACGGCTCGTTCGGAAAATACACCTCCGTGGACCCGAAGATAGAGCCGCCGAACAAGCCTCGTTAGGCGGGCCAACCGCGCCGGCCGGAAACGGTGCCGCGCCCACAGTGGGAAGACTCGCCGCGCTATAGACACACTCATGGCTTCCCCACATTCTTCAGGTCGGCAGTTCTCACTCGCCAGGCGGTGGCAGTGGACAATCTGCGCGACAGCGTGCAGTCCGCGCTCCGAGATCGCTACGCGATCATTCGCGAGCTCGGTCGCGGAGGGATGGCGACTGTGTTTCTGGCCGATGATCTCAAGCATCGGCGCAAGATCGCCATGAAGGTGCTGCGCCCTGACCTAGCAGCAGCGTTAGGTCCTGAGCGATTCCTGCGTGAAATCGAGGTCACGGCGGGCCTCCATCATCCGCACATCCTGCCGCTCTACGACTCAGGGTACGCTGGTGGGGTGCTCTACTATGTGATGCCATACGCCGAAGGCGAGTCGGTTGCCGCTCGGCTCAGGCGTGAGAAACAGCTGCCAGTGGATACGGCTGTTGAAATTGCTTGCGAGGTTGCGGACGCGCTGGACTACGCACATCGGCATGGCGTCATCCATCGCGACGTGAAGCCTGACAATGTGTTGCTCGAAGAGCAGCACGCAGTGGTTGCCGACTTCGGTATTGCGCGCGCTATAGCTGCCGCTGGCGGCGACCGCATGACCGCCACCGGCGTGACCGTCGGAACGGCGGCGTACATGAGTCCCGAACAGGCCGCTGGCGACAAAGGAATCGACGGTCGTAGCGACATCTATTCGTTAGGCTGCCTTCTCTACGAGATGCTGGCCGGGGAGCCTCCGTTCACAGGACCCACTGCCGACAGCATCATCCATCAGCACATAGCCGCCGCTCCTCCGTCGGTAACCGGCATTCGGTCCATGGTGCCAGCGCATTTGGACCACGCTCTCAAGCGCGCGCTCGCGAAAGCACCGGCCGACCGTTACCCCACTGCGGCGCAATTCGCAGCGGCCGTGCGTTCTGCGATGCTCGCTGGAACGACAACTGCAGCGCCCGGTCGAGCGCGGATTCGGCGGACAGTGGCGCTGGTTACAATCGTGTTCGCCCTGGCCTGCCTAACGTGGCTCGGATTCGGCTGGATTCGAGATGGCGAACGAAACGCAGGCGTGCTGCCTCGACTTGCCGTGGTGCCATTTGAGAACCTCGGTACGGGCGTAGACGACTATTTCAGTGAGGGGATCAGCGATGAGCTCCTCGCAAAGCTTGCCGGCGTGCGGGGCCTAACGGTGATAGCACGGCAGAGTGCGATGCAGTACAAGGGCAGTGAAAAGTCCGCGAAGCGGATCGGCGACGAACTCGGCGTGAGCTACTTGTTGAGCGGGACCATACGCTTGCAGCGGCTACCCGATGGTTCCAGCCGAGTTCGCGTGACGCCCCAGTTGATTCGTACCTCGGACGAAGCGCAGCTGTGGTCCGACACGTTTGACGAAGCGATAAGCGACGTTTTTCGGGTGCAATCCGTCATTGCCGAGCGCGTTGTGCGTGCGTCGGGTGTCGCCCTGCTAAGTGGCGAACAGCAAGCATTGCAGTCGCGTCCAACACAGAACCTGGAGGCCTACGAATACTTCCTCCGAGGTAACGCGTACTTCCGTGAAGGATTTCCCGTTAGGCCTGTACTGCGGGACGCCATCGCGATGTATGAAAAGGCGGTTGAGCTCGACTCAAACTTTGCGCTTGCCTACGCTCGGCTTTCGATGGCGCACGGCGGCTTGCGCTGGGGCGACCACGATCCAAGCGCAGAGCGACTGGCAATGCAGGAGGCCGCAGCTCGACGAGCACTTAAGCTCGAACCGCACCTTCCCGAAGCGCGGGCGGCCCTGGCCCTTTACTACTACTGGGGCCATCTCGACTACGATCGCGCTCTAAACGAACTGGCGCCGGCGCTCGAGGCACAGCCTAACAATGGCGAGCTGATAAACGCTGCCGCTGCCATCCTCCGACGACGCGGGGATTTTCAGCAAGCGGCGGCGGACTTCGCTCGTGCCTCGGACCTCGATCCTCTGGGTTGGTCTCCGGCCCTCGAGGCGGGCAACACGTACACGATGCTGCGAAGGTATGCCGAGGCTGAGAAGTATCTGAGCCGGTGGGCAGCCCTTCAACGCGCCGACGTAAGTGTGGCGTACGTGCGCCTGATGCGCGGTGACGGAGTTGGGCCGACGCGGGCGTGGCTTCAGCAGCGAGTAGGAAGCGATAATTTCGCCCGACACATCGCAGATGCTGCTCTTAGTGTCGGAAACGGGAGGGCCGCCGCACTCGTTCGGAGCTTGTGCGGCGATTGCCGCGACGCGCTCACAACCGACCTGGGCTTGGACTACGATCCAGGTCCGGTTGGGCGCTTCATGGGGAGGGCGCTGCTGCACAGCGTCATGTCGGAGCCTAAGCTGGCGCGCGTTTATTATGACTCGGCGTTGCGGCGGTTGACGGCTGCGAGCAATG
>DATBKN010000292.1:0-10830 GCA_036555845.1 Gemmatimonadaceae bacterium
CCTTCTGCTGAGACCTCGGAGCTGATGACCCAGAGCGAGACGCCGATGGCCGCGATAAACGACAACGCGGTGAGAAGCCAGCGTAGCCGCGTCACCTAACTAGCGCGAAGTCAAACAAGGGCCGAATCACCGGCACAACGATACCGGACCTAGCCCCTAGCCCCTAGCCCCTAGCTGTCAGCGGCCGATCTTGAGTCCGATCGTTGTTGAACGCCCAGGGGTGATCTGAAGGTTGTCGCGCTCGTTCAACTGCTCGTTCAGGATGTTGTCGACACGCAGGAAGAGCGCGGCTTCGCGGGCGACACGTCCTTCCAGCATCGCGAACGGCTTCACGAGTGCCGGATATCGCACCCAGTAGTTACGGAACTCGGCGCGCAGCGGCGAAACTCCCGCAGCCGAGCTGTAATACTCGAGCCAATCGTAACCCGTCCACGATCCGATGAACGTCGCGCCACTTGTTAGGCGCACCGCACTGATATCATAAGAGAGCCACGCCTGACCTGAGGAGCTCGGGACTTCCGGGACTTGGTCGCCGACGCGCAGATCGCCCGTGTATGTGCGCGACAGCCTGCGAACCTTGCTGTCGGTCCACGCCATCGTCGCCGACGCGCGCAGGAAACCGAAGCGACCGGTCCCTTCCAGCTCGAGCCCTGTGTTTGCGATGCGTCCCACGTTTTGATACTGCAGGGCCTTCACCTCGAGCCGCGGCGGCGAGAGCACTTCTTGAATCAGCTGGTCCGCATTTTGTCGATAGGCAGTCACTGACAGCGAGAGCCGGTCGCCCATGTACCACTCGGCGCCGTACTCGATACCGCTCTGCTCTTCGGGGCGTAGCTCATTGTTCTCGATCTGCCGGAAGTTCACCGTCGTGATGCCTCGCCGCGCGCTAGGCGGCGGCGGCCGAATTCCTTTGCCGTACGCCGCGCGGAATTTGAGCGCGCTCGCGCCGCCGATCTCCCGCGTGTGAGCAACCCCGAGCATCGGCGACCACGCGGTGCCGACGTTGGGACCAAACGACGAATTGCGTTCCCCCCGCAATCCGGCGGTGAGGTGCCAGGCAGGTGCGGGGACAAACTTGATCTGTCCGAACGCCCCGTTGTTGGTCACGTGATCGAAATACAGCGCCGTTTGACCGCTGCCGATGCCGGAGACAGTCTGCGTGAAACCAAAGCGCTCGCGTTCCAGCGCGTTGCGCTCATAGCCGAACGTGAACGTGGCGTTCGAGAGCTCAGTGCCGGCCCGAACCGAGGTACTGTAACGCAGCGACGTGCGACTCACGCGCTCCTGCGTGGCGCCTAACAACGCGTCGGCGACGTTCGCGCGTTCGCGCTGCGCAGGGATAGCGCCTGCATTGCGATCGAGCCCGAGGACGAGCGAATGGCGCCAGCGCTCGTGAATCTGATGGTCCAAGGTCGCGCCGTATGTCTCGTGCTCGATTCGCTGATCGGTGAGCAGCGGTCGCACCGCAGCGTTGAGCGAGTTCGGCCGCAGCAGCGGATTGCTCGCCGCGGTGAAACGAACGTTCGCGTAGCGACCGAAGCCGTCGAGGCGCAGCGGACCGAAGAAGCGACGGCCGCCCGCAAACGTGCTGCGGTATGCTGAAGAGCCGTCCGGTATAACACCGTCAGCCTGGTGCAGCGAGCCGCCGAAGCCTAACGAGGACAGCGGCTGTCCGAGGCTGACCCGGCCGGAGTGCTTCTGCGACATGCTGGAGCCGTCGAGGTAGCGACTCTCCTGGATGCCTCCGGAGAGAGACCCCTCGAACTGCGGGGTGCCGCCGCCAGTGCGTCCCTTGCGCGTGACCACCTGCACGACGCCGCTGATAGCATCCGATCCATATAGTGCAGAGCCTTGAGGGCCACGAATTACCTCGATGCGTTCGACGCTCGCGGGATCGATCGCGAAGAGGAGATAAGGGCTCGCCAACTCCACACCGTCGATGTACGTCTTGAGCGACGTGGACGTGAAAGAGCTTGACCCACGAACGGATCCCAACTGCGCCAGCGGCCCGGAGACGCCGAGGTTCCACGCGACAACACCGGGGATCGATGTGCGGAAAAGGTCCTGCATCGTGGTCGGGCCCAGCCGCTCGATGTCTTCGGCCGAGAGCACCGTGACAGCGTGTGCCAGTCCGCGGCCTGAGGCACCAGCGACAGGCGTTCCGGTCACGAGCACGCGATCCATGAGCTGCGCCCTTATCCCTTCGCGCGCGGGGAGCGCTAGAATGGAGTCGTTAGGCGACGACAGCGAGTCCACAGAACGCGTGGCATCGGCGAGGTCCACGCCCGGCAGGCGCACGAGGACCACATACCCGCTCGGCGTCGTGACCGGCTCGAACGGCGTGCCGCGCAAGACTTCGCGCAGTACGTCGCCGACGCTCGCGTGCGAGCGGTCGACTGTGACGCGCCGGCCTGGTGGAAGCAGGTCACCGGAATACGAGAGCCTGACGCGCCCAGCATTGGCGATCGCGCGCAACGCTGCTTCCAAGGGCATGTCAGTGATTCGTACGTCGATGAGGCGAGCGAGCACATCATCGGAGCGCGATTCAGCCACGGCGCGAGCAATGTCGTCGCGTGGCGGTCGTTCCTGCGCCCCGGCGTCGACCGCACCGAGGGAGAGAAGGCCTAACGAAAACAGCCAGCGTCTCAGTTCGACCGTCACCGGCGCGCGCCAAAGGCGCGTTGTCACCCGGCAACCTCGCGCTGCGGGCCGGTGCGAACAGGCAGCTCGCCCGTGTAACCTGGCCCCGTGAAGCGAACGACTCGGCCGCGGCGCTCCACTTTCACGTCGGTCGAAGAGCCGATGATCTGCAGGATCTCTTCGATCGGCGTCGTCGTGAAGAGCCTCACGTTCAACGTGCGGTTCGCGATTGTCGAGTCGGCAACTTCGACATCCAGATCGAACCAGCGCGACAGCTCCGCGGCGACATCTCTCAGCGGCGCATCGTCGAAGACGAGCTGACCCAGCGTCCAGGCGAAGTACGAGTCGAGGTTTTGATCACGCCTAACGAGCACGCTCGTATCGTTCGCGATGGCAACGTCGCGGGCGCGTAGCGTATCGCGCGCGCTTGCGGCGTCGCCGGAACGGACGGCGACAATCCCCTCGCGCACAGCGATGCGGACGGGCCCGCGATCTGTCGTCAGCAAGTGCCGCACAACGAACTCCGTCCCAAGGTCCTCTGCGACGACGCCTCCAGCTCGCACGCGGAACGGCCGCGCCGCGTCATGCCGCACCCGAAACAGCGCTTCACCCTCGAGGTCCACTGTGCGCGAGTCGGAGCCATAGCCGGCCGCGACGACGAGACGTGATGCGCTCGCGAGAATAACCTCCGTGCTATCACCCAATGTCACGGCGCGCTGCGGCCCGCCGCGCGGAACGACGTATTCGGTTGCCGTCGCCACTGTCGCGCTCGATCCCGCGTCGCGAGTAATTCCCCAGTACGCCACACCAATCGCGAGCAACAGAGCAGCGGCAATCGGCAGCGCGAAGCGGCGCACTGTAAATGCTCGCGCGGCGCCGTTTTCGTCTCCCAAAACGACGTCTTCGGAGATGGTAAGCGAGCGGTCGTTGAGGCGAGATGACACACGAGCCCACGCCCGGTCGACATCAACGGGCGGATGGGTCGCAGCAGCTGACCAGCGTCGCTCCAGCTCGCGAAGCAGTGCCTGACGAGTCGGATCCTCGGCGAGCCAACGCTCGACTTCGGTCCGTTCGCCAGCAGAGCTTTCGCGCGCTACAAAGCGTGCAAGCCGATCCCAATCAATGATTTGTGACATGGTTCAGGGGCGCTGGGCCCTCCCTCCACATGCCTATTAACACTCGTATGAGTGCCGCTCCCTTACACTGGGAAGTCCACTGATATTAACCTGCGCCGCCCGACAGGCATCCGCGGCCACGCACGAGCCGAATGCAAATAACGCCAACCGACTCCGCCGCAGAGCGACCTCTCAGTGACGCCGAGCTGGCGCGTCGGATGCGACTCGGGGACGAACGAGCGTTGGAGACGATCTTCCGCGCGCATTACCCGGGGCTGGTCGGGTTCGTGCGCCGCTATGTGAAGACGACCGAGATAGCTGAAGAACTGGTTCAAGATCTGTTTCTCAAGCTATGGTCGCGCCGCGGCTCGCTAGGCCAGATCGATTCGGTGAAGACGTATCTCTTCCGCGCGGCGCGGAATACCGCGCTCAATCATTTGCGGCGCCGCAAGCTCGAGCACGAGTGGTTGGAGAAAGAGGGGACAACGATAACCGAGGAGCAGACGCAGGAAGGTGACGAAACGGTCACTGAGAGTGAGCTTGCTTCGGCGGTGCGGGCCGCGGTGGATCGCCTGCCGCCGCGCTGCCGCGAGGTGTTCATGCTGAGCCGGGATGGCGGGCTCACGTACGGCGAGATCGCGAAGTCGCTGGGGATCTCGATAAAGACAGTGGAGACTCAGATGGGGCGGGCACTTAAGGCCTTACGCGAGAGCCTCAAAGCGTACCGGCAGTGAGGAGCTGTCAGGGTGGGGGACCCGCCCTGTTGTCAATTCGAGTGAAGCTATGATAACCCACCCGTTTTCTCGATCGTTTCTCCGATTCTCCGCGGTCGCTGCGTGCGCGCTGTTGCTCGCCGGCTGCGTCGACGCGCCACAGGAGCCGACGGCTGCGACCGATTCGCCGCTCGCCAGCACCTTCGACGGCCTGGGGAAGGAATCGACCGCCAACGGCGACAACGCGCGCGGCAACGAGTTCGAGTGGGCGGCGGTAGCGATCGCGGCTGGAATGACGCCGTCGCAGCTCGTCGTCGCAAACAACGGCCGGCGCGAGACGTACGACGCCTTCGTGCACGCGACGACGATCAGTGCCAGCAACGTCACCGACGGCCTAACGACGCGCACGCTCATTGCCTGGCGCAAGGTCACGAACGTCTTGCAAGTCATCATGATCAGCGCGCCGGACAACGTGAGCAACGTGCTGCATCCCGCCAGCATGGGCCCGATCAGCATCGGCAACGCGCCGTTCCGCGGTGCACACGCGGCCTACTACGAGCGCGCCGAACGGGCAACAACGGCAACATGGATCGGCACCGCGGGCACTGTGAAGCTCACCGACGTCAACATCGGGACACAGCCGTGTGCGGTCGCGCTTCCGGTAACGTCCGGCGTGGGCTGCGTACGTGCGCGCTTCAACGTGTCATTCGACGTGAAGCTGTCGCTGCTTCCCGCCGGATCGCGAGTGCCTAACGCCGTCGCCGATCGCACGTTGCGTGCGAATGACACAGTGATCAACGGACTCAAGCTGTCAGTGCGCTGCATTGCACCGTCGCTGGAAGTCAAAGGCTGTCCGGCGACAAAGTCGCGTTAGATAAATCGCCCGGGCGGACCGGACCAAGAGGGGACCAGCGCGACAGCGCTGCTTGGTCAGGCGCCCGGGTGTTTTGTCTTCACTGGTTCCGCCTGTGACGCGAGAAACCCGATCCGGCGCTTTGGCTTCTCGCTAGGCAAAGCCATCAAACCGTGAATCGCATTGAAGACAATCTTGAAGCGCGCGTCAGTCTTCTTCTCGAGTTTCTGAAGTCGGCGTGCGAGGTGGACATTCGCCGCCAAGAAAGCGCGTAAGCGAACGAACGTGCGCATGATCTCGATGTTGACGTGAATTGCCCAAGGGCTTCGTAGCACGGTAGACAACATTGCAACGCCCTGTTCAGTGAACGCATAAGGCGCGTAGCGCCGTCCGCCGCGGCCGCCGGTTGAGGTCACAGATTGTGACCTCAATCCTCGGCTCTCTTCACGTGTGAGCTGAAACATGAAGTCAACGGGAAAGCGGCTTCGATTTCGTCGAACAGCCTGATTCAATGCCTTCGTAGTCACACCGTAGAGTTCAGCCAGTGCCGCATCGAGCATCACGCGCTCGCCCCGGATTACGAGGATTGCGCCCTCTATCCTGCGCACGACAACGAGCGATCGTCCCATGTCCGGAAGGTTGCTGCAGGCGTCAGCATCGCGTCATGTGCCAAGCGATTCGTCGCGGACTACCAGTAGCAAGCGCACATGCAGCGCGACATTTTTGCGCGCCAATGCCGATCCAGTACGTCGACCCCGCGCTCCCGCGTCGCATCTTCGGCTGGCGATCTCCGCGCCTCGGCCTGGAGATGCCGATAGTGACATACGGCCACGCGGGCACGCCACTGCTCCTCTTCCCAACAGCCGCCGCGGACTTCCTCGAGAACGAGCGGTTTTTCCTCGTGAAGTCGATCGAGGATTCGATCTTCGCGGGGCGCGTACGACTCTTCTCCATCGACAGCATCAACGCGCACGCCTGGATGGATCGCGATGTCCCGATCCGTGAAAAGGCGCGCCGTCAAGCGCTGTACTCCGGTTACGTCGAGGAAGAAGTCGTGCCGTATATCAGACACGTCGTCGGCGATGCGAGCGCGCGAAGCCTAACGACTGGCGCGTCGTTCGGCGCGTTCCATGCGGCCAACGCCTTCTTCCGCCGCCCCGATCTCTTCGGCGGAACGATCGCCATGAGCGGCTTCTACGATCTCTCGCGCTCGTACCTGAACGGCTATCACGACGACAACGTCTACTTCAACAACCCCGCGTACTACGTCCCCAACCTCTCCGGTCCCTATCTCGATCTGCTGCAGCGGGATTCGCGCATCGTGATCGTGACTGGGCAGGGAGCGTACGAGGCGCCGCACAACTCACGCGCTCTCTCCGAGATCCTGCGCAACAAAGGCATTCCGCACGTGCTCGACATCTGGGGCCACGACGTTAGGCACGACTGGCCATGGTGGCGCAAAATGCTGCCGCACCATTTGCACGGGATGGGCCTATGAAGTTTGTCAGAGAGGCTGTGCTAGTGCCGCTCGCGCTCGCCGCGTGCGCGCCGGCGCGGGCATCGCACGAGGCGAGTCCCGCCGCCGGCCCAGCCGCCACGCTCGCGCGCGTGTACTTCTGGCGCGCGAAACCCGGGAAGCTCGCCGACTACAATCGTTACGTGCGCGATGTCGCCGAACCGATCGACACGGACGCGCAACGGCGCGGAGCGTTCGTCTCGGTTACGACTTACGTGGCGCGCGACACGCTGTCGCCGTGGACGCACATGCGCGTCTTTCTCCTGCGCGACTCGACCCAACTCGCCGCGCTCGCTGACGCGCTCGCGCGCGCGGGTGAGCGTCTGGAACCGGATTCCGCGCGCCGCCGAGTGCGCGGGGAGTACGCCGCCACGCTGCGAGACCGTGTGGGCGATACCACCCTCGAAATTTTGCGTTAGGCAACGCTCGGGCTCGGTCGTCGTGGCCCGCGACATGCGACACAATGGGGTGTAGCGAGACGACCTGTACCGGGAGGGAGTAGTGCCCGAGAAAGAGACTTTAGCGCGCGCACGCCGCGATAAGAAAGAAGGGAAGTCGCCGTCGACCCAGGCCGGCGAATTCATTCGCGAAGAGATTCATCATGTTCGCGAAGGGAAGCACGGAGCGGCGTCGACGAAGCAAGCCATCGCGATCGGACTCTCGAAGGCGCGGCGAGCCGGCGTGAAATTGCCGATGCCGAAGCGCGGGACCGTTTCAAAGCGCACGATGAAGGAAGCGCGCAACGCGAGCAAGGCTGGCGCGAAGCGCACCAAGAAACCGCGATCCCGCGTACGTTCTCGCGCCGCAACCCGGCGGCTGCGACGTCAGGGGCGCAGCGCGGCGTCGCCACAAGCATTGGCGCGTCATGCGCGGGCCGTGGCGCGGAGCCGCACGGCGGCGCAGCGCAAGGCATCGGCGCGCAAGGCGGCACGGACGCGCGCGCGGAACGTCTAACGCGGCGTCGTTAGGCAATCAGCCGCTATCGCCGCGCCGGCAGTCTGCTCGCGCGTACTGGGAGCCGCTGGATATCCCGACTGGTGGATAGCCGAACGGGCCGGGGGGCGTATATTCACGCCCCCTCATCCATCGTGTGAGGGCGCCGTGTCGGAAGTATTCGTGGGGACGGTCGATGTTGTCGAGCGACGTCTGCCAGATGAAATCATCATGATGGCACACGCAGCCCCGGGTGCCATGGCACCTGCCACCGCTGATGCCGTGGCACTGCGCCAACGTTCCACACGAGGCTGACATGCGCTCTATGATCGTTCGTCACGCGGCCATCATACTGACCGCGCTGCCCCTCGCCGGCTTACAGGCGCAGGTCACGGCCATTCGCGCGGGCCGCTTGCTGGATCCCGAGCGTGGCGTCGTGACGCCGAACCAGATCATTCTCGTCGAGAATGGTCGCTTCACCCAGGTGGGCGCCGCGGGCGCGGTCGCGATTCCGGCCGGCGCCGAGGTGATCGATCTGTCGGGCCTAACGGTGATGCCGGGACTCGTCGATGCGCACAATCACCTGGCGCTCACGTACAAGGACGATCCGGAGAGCAACGTCTATTACTACACGTATGTCGCGGACCCCACGCCGCTGCGCGCGATACAGGCCGTGTCAAATGGGATGCAGATGCTCTCGTCAGGCTTCACGATTATTCGCGACATGGGGAACAACGGGAACTACGCCGATGCCGCGCTGCGCGTGGCGATCGAGCAGGGGTGGGTGCCGGGACCCACGATCATCAACTCGGGGATCATCATCGGTGGGATGGGCGGGCAGTTCTGGCCAACTCCCGAGATGGCCAAGGATCACAACATCGTGTATCCCGAGTACCTCGACGCCGACACGCCGGACGAGATCATCAAGGCCGTTAGGCAGAATGCGCTCTTCGGTGCCACCGTCATCAAGATTTGCGTCGATTGCAAGCCGTGGGGCTACTCGGTGGACGAGATCAAGCTCTTCATCAGCGAAGCGGCCAAGATCGGCTTCAAGGTCGAGGGGCACGTACAAACGCGCGACGGCGCGCGGCGTGCGATCGAGGCGGGGATTTGGTCCATAGCGCACGACAACGGCCTCGATGAAGAGATGCACCGCGGCATGGCGGCCAAGGGAATCTTCCGCGCTGGGACCGAAACACCGATCAGCCTAACGGGACACACGACGCCTGACGGCTACGCGCGCACGGTGGCGAAGCTCAAGAACGCCTATGAGCTGAAAGTGCCCCTCACCTTCTCGACCGACGCCGATTATTACGTGCCCGGCAAGACACGCGGAGAAGTGGCGATCGAGTTCATCGAGACGTGGAAGGCGGCCGGCATTCCAGCCGCGGACATCATCCGCGCGATGACCGTTACGGGCTACAAGGTGAGCGAGACGCTCGATAAGCGCGGGCTCATCAAAACAGGCCTGGCGGCGGATCTCATCGCCGTGGACGGGAATCCGCTGGAACGGATCGACGCGCTACGTAGCGTCAAATTCGTCATGAAGAATGGGATGGTCTTCAAGACCAACGGGGTCATGACGCCGGAGAAGTTCTTCCACGGCGGACCCGTCAACGGCTGGCGGATCCGCTAAGCAGAGGTCGGAGGTTTGAGGTCGCAGGTCTGAGGAAACCCTTCGACCTCCGACCTCCGACCTATTTCGGCGGATTCAGGATACGGTCAATCTGATCGCGCACATCCTGCAAATGCGCTTGCGTCGCGCGATCGCTGGTCTTGCCTAACGCCGCCCTCGCCCCGGCGTCGATCGACCGCAATTCAGCACGGAAGAGTGAGCGGATGTCGCTCGTCGCACGCGCCGGACCGATCTGCTGCAGGAACTGCTGCGGGAAGCCGGCGGGCGGCGTGAACGGCGGCGGATTGATTTTGTTGTTGGCCTGCGCGAGATAGCTGCGCTGCAACTCGCGGCGCACCGCGTCGATCTTCACGCTCGATGCTGACAGCTCTCTCCAGATGCCGCCTCGGATGTCAGCGAGAAAATCGGCCAGTGAATACGACCCGCTGCCGTTTGCATCCACGGCGTCGAATTCGATGAGGCGCTCCAGGCGGCGATCGTTGAACAGAAGAGCAAGCACAGAGTTCTGCTGCTGATTGATACGACGGATCGCGCCCTCGACTTCGATGCGCCGCAGAATTTCAGGCTTCAGGAAGAACGTTGGCGTCGCGAACGCGTTCGCGTTGAGGAAGCGCACTGCTTCCTGCTGCCGAGCCTTGGAATACGGCGCGTAACGCAGGCCTTCCTGACCATCGTACTTCTCCTGAGAAATCGCGCCACCTGGAATGATGGTGACGTGGCGCAACTCCTGACCCCACTGGCCGATGAGGCGACCATATAACTCGTTGAGATCGTCAAAGTCCTCACCTGGTCGAACCGTAGCGGGAATGAGCAGCGGCACGATCTGCTTGATGCTCATCATTCCCCAACCCGTCGCTTTCACCGGGTCGGCATCGCCAACCGCTTCGTTCTGGTCGCCTGGGTCGGCGCCGCGCGAGTCGCTCATGTTGAAGCGGAACCATGGCGTCGCGTCCTGCTCGCGCGACCACTTGTCGAGCGTCGCCCATTCCTCGTCAGGCGTCTTCGCGTTGGGAATCGGCGCGTAGCCCCAGTGCGTGATGTACTTGTCCCACGGTCCGATGCGCGGCACGAGATCCTCGAGGTCGATCTTGTCTTCGGGCTGCGCCGTGTAATTGAAGCGCGAGTAGTCCATGATCGATGGCGAGTGTCCCATGCGCTTGACCCATGTCCGGCTGCGCACCGAATCGACCGGATAGGTGGAGCTGCCCTTTTGGTCGTGCTGGTAGCCTAACGTGTGCCCAACTTCGTGCGCGACGACGAATTCGACCAATCGCCCCATCAACGAATCGGGATACGGCCACATGCGTGCGCGCGGATCGAGGTGCCCGACCTGCGTGAAGTACCAGCGCGTCTGCAGGTCCATGATGTTGTGCAGCATCTGCACGTCGGCGTCGAGGATCTCGCCGGTGCGCGGGTCCACGATG
>DATBKN010000293.1:0-3329 GCA_036555845.1 Gemmatimonadaceae bacterium
AGCATCCTGTCGCCCTCCGACTTCGCCTCGCGGAGCACGAGCTGCGCCTCGCGGTCGGCCTGCTCGCGGATCTCGCCGCGCAGCTGCTGCGCCGAGATCAGGGCGTCGTTGATCGCCTTGTCGCGCTCGCGGAACGCGCGCAGTTGCTCGTGAAATCCCCGTGCCTTCGCTTCCAGCTCGTGCGCCTGGCGCACCAGACGCTCGACTTCGTTCGCAACCTGCTCGCGAAACTGGTCCACGCGCGTCTTGTCGTAACCTCGCAGCGCCGAGCCGAAGTCGTATCGCCGGATGTCGAGTGGCGTTAGGTGGAACGATTCATCCGTCATTTCGCTCTCGCCCCGAACAGGATGGTCCCCAGCCGCACCAACGTCGCCCCTTCTTCTACTGCAATCTCGTAATCGCCGGACATGCCCATCGACAACTCATGCGCCGGGTGCCCCGCGGCGCGCAGAACCTGCGCCGCTGCCCGAGTCTGCGCGAACAGCTCGCGCAGCGCCGGCTCGGCGGCTTCGTACGGCGCCATCGTCATCGCGCCCAGCACTTCGATCCCACTGAGCTTCGTTAGGTGATCCGCGACGCGGTTCAGCTCCGACGCAGCGAATCCGCCCTTCGTCGCTTCACCCGACGCGTTGATTTGAACCAGCGCGCGCACACGTCGACCGGTGCCCGTGCCGTACGCGTGCACGTCGTCCGCGAGACGCATGCTATCGAGAGAATGCAACATCGCGAACGAAGCCAGATGCTTCACTTTGTTGCGCTGCAAGTGCCCGATGAGGTGCCATTCTACGTCCGCCGCTGTTTGAGACATCTTCGCGACCGCTTCCTGCACCTTATTCTCACCGATCTTTCGAATTCCGTGCGCCGCTGCGGCTTCAACGGCGTCGGGACCGTGCGTCTTCGTGACCGCGACAATCTCGACTCGTTGCCCATGCCCTCCTCGCGCTCGCGCGCCCTCGATTCGCTCTCGAATCTCAGCGACGCGGTCGCCGAGGTCGGGAAAAGGCATAAGGTGTTAAGCTATCGAAGGTTACATCGCGGATCAACGGAGCCGTGTCCGGCGCGCACCGCGGCGAGAATCGAGGACGGACAGCGGAGCAGCGTGCTCACGTACGCTTCGGCAGGGTCCACGACGGTCTGCGTCGCAGCGCCGAGAGCGCTGCGCGCTGTGGTTGCTGTATCGACGACGAGGCGCGCTGCACCTGAGTGCGCGACTACGAGTGAGTCGCCCAGAGCGAGCACAGGTACGCCTGTCGACACGTCGTCAGTCGAGCGTCGCTCGTAAACAGCCCCACGTAGGATCCAGTTGCCGCCTAACGGTTCGCGCTGGCCCGCGGGGACGGAATTCGCCATCGCCAATGGCCGTCCTAATTCGCCGGCGCGCGTGGCTATGCCTGCGATCGTCGCTTCGAGCCCGCGCCACGAGTCAACGGCTGAGCCCATAATGAGCTTGTGTCGACGAGATAGTTCCCAGCGGTACCACTCGGCGGGGAGCAGCGGGATCGTGACAACGGTGACGTCGGGGCGCCGTCGCTCGACGATCTGCTCATACCAGAGCGGATACGTATCGTTGTCGCCGGCGACCAGAAGAACGGCGTTCGGTGGCGCCGCGTCGAGAAGTGCCCTCGCAAAGCGTGCGGCGAGCGTCGGCGGGCCGTCCTGTGCGCGATTCGTCGCGCGCCAGTTGAGCGCAATCGGCGTCGCAGCGACAACGAGCGCGATGAGTCCCGCCGCACTCGCTCTGTTGGCGCGCCCTGCGACCCAAGCACCCAGTCGCGTGGCACCGATGCCAGCCCACGCTCCCCAAAGAGCGAATGCGATGGCGAAGAAGTAGTCGCGCTCGCGCGCTTCGTGCGCCGCATCGCTGGGAAGGATGCCGAAGCCGTAGGAGGGTCCCGCGTGAAGGTTCAGGACCGCGACGGCACCTAACGAGGCGCTGACCAGCGCCACTCCCACTGCACGAAATGAGCGGCGGTCGCGCGAGCGGTGCCACGCCGCGCCGGCCATGCCGAGCACAACGAACGCGAGCGTGAACGGCGTGCGTTTGAAGCTCGCCCCGACCCAATCATCCAGGCCGAAGGCGATCTGCCAGTCGGCGTACTGAACGACGTTCCCGATTTGTAGCCACAACGGCGCGCGCCGCGGCCACAGCGCGGGAACATCGTACTGCTCGCGCCCCACGACATTCACGAGGCCGTCGATTGTCACGGGGAAGCCTTGATTCACGAACGGGTCGTGCTGCGCGCGCAGATACATGAAGATGACCGCGCTCGCCGCGAGAACGACCACTGCGGCGAGCGCCGCACCGTCACGCAGCCTCGCGCTGGAGGCCACATCGGCTCGCGACAGGCTCGCCGCCGCGATGACAAGGAGGCTCCCTAACGCCAAGGCGGTCTGCGTCGTGCCTAACGCCATCGCGAGGAGCACGCCCGCGCTCAGCACGACAGCCCTCGGGGTGTAGACGCGTCCGCTGCTGTCCGTCGCGGCGAAGGCGACCACTCCGGGAGCAACGACCAGCGCGCTCAGATGCAGCGGGACCGCCAGGGCGAGCACATAGACGGCGAGCACCGCGTCACGCCAACGCTGCGTCCGTCCTGCGCGGTCGGCCAAGGCCAGCGCGATGAGCGCGAGCGCCAGCGACAATGCGTAGACCTCGGTCTCCGTGGCGCTGCGCCAGACGGACGTCATCGCGCCGGCCGCGAGACCAGCGGCGATCCCTGCGGTGCGAGACGACGTCCAGCGAGCGACGCTCGCGCCTAACACGGCGCAGCCGGCAGCCGTGGCCAGCGCCGAGAGCATGTTGATCGCGCGCGCGAAGCCAAAGAGCGGCGCAAAAAGGCGCGCCCACACCGAACCGATCGAGACGTAGAGCGGCGTCCCCGGCGGATGCGGGATGCCTAGCGAGTGGATCGCCGACAGGAATTCGCCGGCGTCCCAGAGCGTGACGCCGGGGGCGAGCGTCGCGCCATAGACAATCGTTAGGACTCCCGCTACAACTGAGGGGACTCGCAGCGCGCGCAGCCTTTCTGTCACTCAACTCCCGGGCCAGAAGACGCCCGGAATACTAGCGCAAACGACTTTCCCGCGGACAAACGCTGACAAGTAAACGAACACACGCGGAGGACCAGTTGTGAAAGGATCCGTCCGCGTGTGTCCGCGTTAGTGCGCGGTGATGCAGTTCAATCTGGTCTACGGAAAGGGTCGCGGTCTCGGCTGCGGCCACGGCCACGGGTTCATTCCACGACCAGCGATGCCGCGCACCGCCGCTTCACGCACGTTTGCGTCTTCCGACTCGAGCAGCTCCTTGAAGAACTCCTCTGAGCGCTCGCCGG
>DATBKN010000294.1:0-7888 GCA_036555845.1 Gemmatimonadaceae bacterium
AGGAGCTTTGGGTGGCGGGTTTCGAGACCCGGCACCCGCGACCTCGCAGCTCCCTGTTTTCGTTGAAGCCTAACGTCTCAGATTATTCGGCCCGAAGATCTTGGTGTACCAGCGCAAGGTCATCGCCACGTTGTTCGCGGCCGGAACTCCGGCGCCGCGTACCACTCGCGTGACCAGGAGCGTCAACTCCAGCGGCGCGCCTCGGCGTCGCGCATACGCGGCGACTGTCGAATACGACAGCGCGAACCCGGCGCGGTGCTCTTCAGTATCGCTGAACGGACCTAACGTGGCGGCGTCGAGAGTTACGGGATTGCCACTTTCATCCGTGACGTTGAACGTTCCGCTGAACGCGTCCACATCCTTGTGCCGGTAGCGGTACTGGCCCGCGATGGCAAAGTAGTCGTTCAGCACTAGCCGCGGATTCCACTCGGCCTCGATGTACTTGCCAGGTTTCCAGTCGACGACCTGCTCGCGGAATGCTTCAGGGAAAAATGGTCTCGCCGGATCTGGAATGCGCACAGTCATCGTGTCGCTCATCGGAACACCGTAGCGCACGACCGCGCTCTGCCAAAAGTGATTGCCGATGACGAGGTCCAGATAGCCGCGGCCTTCGATGTCCGTCGTGCCGTCGCCCGTCCCGATGTCGGTGAAGCTGCCTGGCGCCGCGAGGGTCCCCGTCCCGAATCGGTAGGCCGCTCCCACAGCGAGCCGCAGCTTCACTCCCGAGTTGCGCGCGAGGCGGCGCGAGGTGCTCGCAGCGAAGCCATCGTACAGAAGCAGTTTGCCGCCAACCTCGATGTCGCCAACGTGCCCGTGCTCGGACGAGCTGATTGGACTCGCCACGATGCCGAATGACGAGTCGCTGAGAATGGTGCCCACATCGTTCAGCGTTAGGCGCGTCGCTCCGACCGGTCGAGCCGTAACCAGCAACGTGTCGGCGGGCAATGACAGCAGCGACTGGTACACGGTATTGAACGCGCTCAATCGCGCGAAGATCGTCTGTTCGAGCGCCGAGCCCACGATCGGTGCAAATCGCGCCCCCGCAGCAGAGGCAGTTCCGTAGACCGTCGCAAGATCCGTTGCTGCCGCGTCGACCTGATTGAGAAAAGCGAGCGCCGCGGGGCGATTCGCATTGAGGACACCGCAACCGGCGCCCGACGGATCCGATTGGCACGCCGCGAGCTGGTTCCGCAAACGAGTCGACGCGGCCTCCATCTGAGCGAGCACGGCTCCGTTTCTCGTGCGCGCCGCTGTCAAGGTCGCCGCCGGGTTGAGACCGAGATTGCCCCCGGCGCCGGGAATGACGGCGACCTCGTTGCGCACCAGCACGTAGGGAACGAGCACACCGACCGTCAATCGGCTCGTTAGGCCCACATCCAGTGTGAACGGGATCGTGCGCACGTCGCGATTGATGCCGACGCTGAGCGTGCCCAGAGAAAGCGAAAGCGCCGTCTGGCCGCTGAGCGATCGCAACGTCGGCGTCAGCGAATTGACGATTGCCCCCGCGCCTGGACCCAGCGAGTCGAGCAAAAAGTCGCCGCCCAACGCTTCGAGCTCACCATGGGCGGCGCCGCCAGGTCGGCCAGACGCGAAGCGCTTGTCGGCTCGAGAGAAACTCACTCCAATGCCGAAACGCACCGAGCCCCGCGGTATGACCGTGGCATCCTCCGTAGATGTAAGCACGCGCTGAGCGCGCGCGACTTCGATCGGGAATGCGGCGATGAGCGTGAAAACCGCCCCGCCTACTAACGCGCGTGCAGCGCGAGAGGCGTGGCGCGATCCGCGAGTCAATCGCTGGAAGACATCGGCCGCTGCGATCCGGGGCAAGGTCTGGTTAGGTTATGCGCGCCTAGCACGAGAGTCAACGAATTGCAGGAACCATCTCGAGGTCGCAGTCGCGCCGAGCCGATCCCCTCCGTACCGTGGCAAATCACCGGGAACCACTGGCTCTCGGTACCGTGCATCCAGCCAGCTGACGGTGCCATCTACGCACTAGGGATGCTGCATCGCGCGTCGCGCTCTGCCATTGAATTCGCCGGCTCGCGCGACTTCGTCAGCGGACGTGGACCACCGCTCGCGTACCCCACACTACGCGTTGGTTCCGAGCTGATCACCTTTCGTGACGAGACGATGGCGTGGGAGCGCGCACTCGGCTGGCTCCCGACTTTCACGTGCAGCGTTGGCGACGTCATCGTACGCGCGACGATCTTCGCGCCCTTCGGCCGCGACAGCGACATGGCCGGGATCGTTTACGCGTTCGCGATCGAGTACCGCGGGACGGAGCCTACTACAATTCGCATCGCGCTATCGGGAGCGCTCGGCCACCGCCAGCTGCGCGTACGATCGGCGCGACCATTCGCAGACAGTCACGTCATCGAACAACGCGAGGATGGCACCGTCATCCTCGGCGGTAGTGCGCTTCCTGGCCTCGCGGCTCTCGCGATCGCCAGCGACGGCGACGCACACGTGAGCGTGAGCGATGGAGCGACGCCGTCGTATACCGTCGAGCGTGAGCTCGAGCTGTCCGCGACTGGGCGGCTCGAGACCGCCTTCTACATCGCCGCGGGCCCGGAAGGCGATGGTGCGCACGCGACCGTTCACGTTATGCGCCGCCGCGGTTGGCGTGACCTGCTCGCCGCGACTCGCGACGCGCTGCGCGGACTGGAGCAGTCGACGGGGCACGACGCGCTGGACCGGCTGCTCAATCACAACTTGCTGCTCGCGTACTTCTATTCGGTCGGTCGCGCGCTGGACGATGCGCACTACTACGTCGTGCGCACGCGCGTGCCGTGGCACTCGGCCGGCCTAACGATTCGTGAGTGGGAAGCGCTGGCGTGGACGCTGCCGGCCATCCAGCTGGCCGACCATGGCCTCGCGCGCGAGCTGCTGCTGCGCCTGTGCGAGCTGCACGGTTATGCGCCTGGCATGGGCGTCCGCTACATGGACGGAACGCTGTTCGAGCCGGGTTTTAATCTGGAGGGAGCGGCCGGCTATGCCCTGGCGACGGATCGCTACATCCGCGACACCGGCGACGATCACGTCGTAGATGACGCGGTCCTGGCCGATACACTGTACGTTGTATCTGAAGACATGGCCGCACGACGTCACGCACAGTGGCCGTTGTACTCGACCGACGTCACGCCGTCAGGCGCGCCGGCGCCGCTGCCGTACACTTTGCACGGCAACGCAGTTGCCTCTCTGGCACTCGACGTTTTGCGGCGAACGCTGGACGAAGAGACGGCGCGCAACGTACAGGAACCCGAAGCGGTTCGCGCAGCGCTGAGACGCCACTTCGTGCGTGATGCTGCTTCGACAAAGGGTGTATTTGCGGCGGCGACCGACCTCAATGGCAATTTTGCCGACGGAGACGATCCCACGGCTTCGGCGCTCTGGCTGCCGATGTATGACGTCGTGACGCGCGATGATTCGTTGTATCGACGCACGGCGAAGGCGATCGGTGACGAGCCCCAGCAACTCGCGCAGCAGATCGCGCGCCTGCTCGGACCTAACGCCAAAGCAGTTTTGGAGTGGTTTCGCCGGGCACCGCTGGATCACGGGCGCGCGGCCGGTGTCGTAGACAGCGAAGGGTTGGCCGTCGGCGACGGTGGTGACGCAGCGTTAGGTGGCTTGCTGGCTGCCACGCTCTGGTATGTGATCCACGCGGCCGGGCTGCGTCCGTGACGAATGGTACGACGGGAACGGCGCGCGCGGCGAGCGCGTTCAAGCAACGGTACGGTCGCATGCCCGACCTCGTCGCGTCCGCGCCTGGGCGCGTGAACCTGATCGGCGAGCATACGGACTATAACGGCGGCGATGTCCTCCCGATTGCCATCAGCCAGCGAACGTACGTCGCGGCCATGCGATCCACGTTAGGTAAAACCCGCGCGCGCAGTCTTGGGGCAGGGGCCGAGGGAATCTTCGATGCGCGGGCGCCGGAAAAAACTGGCGACTGGTGGGACTACATAGCGGGCGTCATGTGGGCGTTCGCGCGGCGCGGCATCGACGTGCCGCAGTTCGATTTCGTCATAGCGAGTGAAGTGCCCATGGGTGCCGGCCTTTCGTCGTCGGCCGCGCTCGAGGTGGCGGCGGCGACGGCGATCAACGCGCTGGCCGGATCATCCCTCTCCTCGCTGCAGATCGCCGAACTGGCGCATGATGCCGAGCGCGAATTCGTGGGCGTTGCATGCGGTATCATGGATCAGTTCGCGTGCGCGCTCGCGCGCGACGGACATGCGTTGCTCATTCACTGCGACAGCCGCGAGACGGAGCATGTCCCGTTCAGCGACAGCGTCCTCATTCTCGATAGCGGTGTGCGCCGCGACCTGCGACTCGGCGCATTCAACGAGCGGCAGCGGCAGTGTACGATGGCGCTCACGTGGATGCGGGCCGCCGGTGTGCAGGCGCCAAGCCTGGCGCTGGCTCCGCCTGACGTGTTCAAGCGGGTTCCCTTCGGCGAGCCGTTAGGCAGCCGCGCGAAGCATGTCATCGAAGAGCAGGCGCGCGTTGCCGAAGCCGTTGCGGCGCTGCGCGCGACCGGTCATCTGCCCGGGAACCTTCTGAACGCCTCGCATCAATCGCTACAAACGCTGTACGAGTGCTCCTGTCCTGAATTGGATTGGCTCGTAACAGCCGCGCAGGAGCAATCGGGAGTCGTCGGTGCGCGACTAACAGGTGCGGGGTGGGGAGGCTGCGCGATCGCAGTCGGCGCGGACGAGGCAGCGTTGCGCAGAACCGCGGAAGTAATCACGCCGCGCTTCGCGAAGCAGTTCGGGCAGGCGTGCGAAACGTGGATCACGACAGCCGGCGGCGCCATCCAAGTCGAACGGGTTTGAACTAAAGCCGTCAGGTACCAGACATCAGTCTTAAGTTGACAGCAGCTGGCAGCTCTCGGCTGGCAGCTGTCGGCCGACAGCTTTGGTTAACGATGCTGGGGCGTGCACCATGCATTGTTGGGCCGAAGTTGTGAGCCTATACTACGACGGACTTTTGCGGGAATAGCTCAGTTGGTAGAGCACAACCTTGCCAAGGTTGGGGTCGCGGGTTCGAGTCCCGTTTCCCGCTCTCAAGCGCGACAGACTCTCGCCGGGTGAACGTGAGTCTGTCGCTCGTTGTTTCGGCCTAACGCTCGGGTGGCGGAATGGTAGACGCGAGGGACTTAAAATCCCTTGCCCGCAAGGGCGTGCGGGTTCGAGTCCCGCCCTGAGCATTCAGGAATCTCGTTAGGCTCCAAAGGACCAAGGACTATTGGCTAGTCCTGCGCCACTGCCTTGACCGTCGGATACTTGATCCCGAGCTGCTCGAGATACGATTTGTACTTCGTCGGATCATAGTAGTACTTCCGCATCTCCGGTCGATAGCGCGCCATGATGTCTTCGTTCAACCAGATCGGCGGTTCGTCGTTAGGCCCGAGGAAGGATTTGTACTTGGTTTCCTTGGTCTGAACGGTGTTGAAGTAATCCCACGCGTCGGCCACGAGCTGCGGCTTGAGCAGGATGTCCAGCAGAGTCAGCGCTTGAACCTTGGCCCCGGCCACGCCGCCCTTGTGCGCGATCGGCGTCGCCATTGAGATCCCGTTCGCCCAGTTGTGGCCCGGGAGCCCGGGAATGTTGGACGGATAACGCAGCGTCACGGTCGGCACGTTCCAGGAGACGTCGCCGATGTCATCGGAGCCGCCACCTAACGAGCGCGTCATGTCGACGGGGCCCTGCAGCGAGTCGATCTTCACCGCCAGGCCTTCTTCCTTGACGCCCAGCTCCTTCTGAATCCCCTTCGCCAGCGCGATGTCGGACGCGTCCCACGTCGGCAGGCCAACGCGGTTGATGTTGTCGTACGTCGCCTGCGCGATCGCCTTGTTGAAGTGGCCCGACCAGGCCGATCCCAGGATCATCACGGTATCGACTGTCGTTTCGGTCATCATCGCCGCGCCCTGCGCGATGCGTCGTGCCGCGGCGAACATGGCCTGCACCTTGTCGTAATCGCGCTCGCGCAGGTAGAACCAGATCGACGCGGTCTGTGGCACCACGTTAGGCTGGTCTCCACCGTCCTTGATGACGTAGTGGGAGCGTTGCGCCGGCTCCAGGTGCTCGCGCTTGAACTCCCAGCCCTGCGCCATCAGCATGACGGCATCGAGCGCCGACTTGCCGCGCCACGGCGCGCCGGCCGAGTGCGCCGTCTGACCGCGGAACTTGAACATCACTGAGACGATTGCGTTCGATCCCGACTGCCCCCACGACACACCGAGGTTGTTCCCGACGTGCGTGAAGAGGGTGACGTCGACGTCCTTGAACACTCCGGCGCGCACGAGGTGCGCCTTGGCCGCGACGGCTTCTTCCGCGACGCCAGGCCAAAGCTTGAGCGTCCCGGGAATCTTCTCGCGCTCCATGATCTCCTTCACGACAAGCGCCGCGACGATGTTCACAGCCTGCCCGGAGTTGTGCCCTTCGCCATGTCCGGGGGCCTGTGAAACGATGGCCTCGCGATAACCCACACCCGGCTTCTGGTTCGACTGCGGTATGCCGTCGATATCGGAGCCTAACGCGATGACGGGCTTCCCCGATCCCCACGTCGCCACCCACGCCGTCGGCATGCCGGCGGTTCCGCGCTCCACCTTGAAACCGTTCTGCTCCAGGATGCCAGTCAGATACTTCGATGTCTCGAACTCCTGCATGCCGAGCTCGCCGAACGAAAACACTTGATCGATGATCTGCTGAACCTGATCAGATCGCGCCGCGACCTTTGTGAGCGCCTCCGCTTTCAGCTTTTCGAGTCGCGGATCGACAGTCGGTTTCCTGGCCTGCTGCGCGCTCGCGCCTTGTGCGACGAGCAATGCCGATAAGGCAAGGACGTACCTCTGGTATCGCTTCATGAGACTGGGGTGTAAGAGAGGGGACCGCGCGTGTACGATCTTCTACGCAGACGCGGTGCGCAATGCTACCGCACGGAGATCCAGATCGTAACGAGCGACGACCGGTGCGGAGCGCTTTGGCGGCTCCAGCGCGACGATCGCCTGCGCCTGCGCTGCGCAGACACAACCTGAAAGTCGCGTGCAGTCCAGCGCCACGCGTTCTTGCGGCGCGACGGAGACTCGCGCGACCTCCAACGCGGCCGGCGATACTTCGCGCAATGCCACGCCGGCCTCGCGCTGCAAAAACACTTCGTTAGGCGAGCCGCCCGGCTGCGAGGCATAGCGCCCGCGATCTGGCGGGATCATCGATTGATACAGTTCCGGCTGATTCGAAGGCGCCAGCCCCGCGTCGTCCAGGATTCCCAGCAAACGGTCCGGCGACAGGGCAGCGTCGAGCTCCGGTCCGACGGCTCCAGGGCAGCCCCCGACGTACGTGATCACGAGCGGCCGCGGGGAATAGACGCGGCGCAGATATCGCGCGGTCGCTACCGGTGGCGGTGCGAGCGTCAGCATCGTCAGGCTGTCGCTATGGTCCGCGAGTGCTTGCGCGACGATGGGGCAGTGACAGAGCACCGGAGCCGGCCCAGCGTAGGTTCCTAACGACTCCGCGTACTGGTGCGCGACAAGCTCTTCGCCCCAGCTTGCCGGCACGACGAGATCGAAGCTCGCTCGCAAACAAGCTTGCGCGAGTTGCGTCGGCGTCGCAGGACGAGCCTCCAACACGGCGTCGTTACCGAGGATCGCGACGCGCAGCGGAGCAGTTGGCATTGCGTTGTCGAGCGGTTAGACGTGGGACAAATGCTGGGGCGGCGTTCGTCCGCGCTGAACCTTAGTCGCACACACATGCGCATTGCAGTGCTAAATCTCACACGCGGCCTGTATGCTCTGCGCAGGCGCGAGTACAATACGCAACATGGTTGATGTCGTGGCGCTCACCGCCGATTTGCTGTCGATCGACTCGCCGACCGCGCACGAAGAAAAGGC
>DATBKN010000295.1:0-6430 GCA_036555845.1 Gemmatimonadaceae bacterium
GCCTCGGCGTTCTATCCGTCGCCGTTCGAGGAGGCGGCGGTGCTCACGATGGACGGGGTCGGCGAATGGGCGACCACCAGCTACGGCGTCGGACGCGGGTCGTCGTTGACGTTGCTGGCCGATCTCACGTTTCCGCATTCGCTCGGCCTGCTGTACTCGGCGTTCACGTACTACACCGGCTTCAAGGTGAATTCGGGCGAGTACAAAGTGATGGGACTCGCTCCCTATGGACAGCCGAAGTACGTCGACCTCATGCGACGCGAGATCATCGACATCCGCGATGACGGTTCCTTCTCGCTGAATCAGAAATACTTCGACTACCTCGGCGGACTGCGGATGACGAACGATGCGTTCGACGAGCTGTTCGGTGGGCCCCCGCGCGTACCCGAGACTGACCTAACGCAAAAGGAGATGGATCTCGCGCGGTCCGTTCAGGTGATCTGTGAAGAAGTTATGCTCAAGATGGCGCGGAACCTCCACGAGGAGACTGGGCTCCGCTCGTTATGCCTAGCGGGTGGTGTCGCGCTCAATTGCGTCGGCAATGGTCGCCTCCTGCGCGAGGGTCCCTACGACAAGATCTGGATTCAGCCCGCGGCCGGCGACGCGGGAGGCGCCATCGGCGTTGCGCAGCTCATTTGGCATCGGCAGATGGCACAGCCGCGCACTCCGCGCTGTGACTCGGATGGCATGCACGGCGCCTACCTCGGGCCGTCGTACAGTGAGAGTGAGATCCAACGTTGGCTCGATGCCCAGGGAGCGAAGTACACGCGGATGGATCGCGACGGCCTATTGCGCACGACTGCCGAGCTGCTGGCTCAGGAAAAAATCGTCGGCTGGTTCGATGGCCGCATGGAGTTCGGACCGCGCGCCTTGGGCTCGCGCAGCATCCTAGGCGATCCGCGCAGCCCGCGCATGCAGGCGCAGATGAACATCAAGATCAAGTTCAGGGAAGGGTTTCGCCCCTTCGCACCGAGTGTGTTGCGACACCGCGTCGCTGACTACTTCGAGATGGAGTGTGACTCGCCATACATGCTGCTGGTCGCTCCGGTCGCCGCTGAACGCCAGATCCCGATGAGCGACTCGCAGCAGGCGTTGTGGGGCATCGAGCAACTCAATGTCGCGCGCTCGGATATCCCGGCCGTCACGCATATCGATTACTCGGCGCGCGTTCAGACTGTCGATCGCCAGCGAAACGAAAACTACTTCGATCTGATCAGCACCTTCGAGGGCCTAACGGGCTGTGGTGTACTGGTGAATACGTCGTTCAACGTCAGAGGCGAGCCGATCGTGTGCACGCCCGCTGACGCGTATCGCTGCTTCATGCGCACACACATCGACTACCTGGTGCTCTGGCCGTTCCTGCTCGACAAGCGCACTCAACCCGAGTGGAAGGAAACTGACGAATGGCAAAAGACGTTTCAGCTGGACTAGCCTCGCAGCGCGGACGTCGCTTTGGCCTAACGGTCGGTGCTGCGTTCGTCGTGCTCGCGGGGGTGGCGCTGTGGCGCCATCACGCGCTCACGGCGCGCGTGCTCGTCGCGCTCGGTGGCGCGCTGGTTGTATTCGGTGCGCTCGCACCACGCGCGCTCCTTCCAGTCGAAGCTGCGTGGATGCGCATGGCGCATGTGCTGTCGCGCGTCACGACGCCGATCGTCCTTGGCGCCTTCTTCTTTCTCATTCTAACGCCCATCGGTCTCACGCGACGCGCGTTCGGCCGCAAGGGACTACCACGCGCTCGACCGGGCCGGTCGATGTGGACGGAGCGCGCAGACGGCTTCCGACGCGGCGATCTCAAGCGTCAATTTTGAGGTGACAAATGGCATCCGGACTTGTCGGCGAGCTCGTCGCCTACGCGCGCACACGTAAGAAGTTCATCCTCATCCCGATCATCGTCCTGATGGTCCTGATGGGTGCAATCATCGTGTTCGCGCAGGGCTCGGCGCTCGCACCCTTCATCTACACGATCTTCTAGCAATTGAGCTGTCGTCTGTCGGTCGAGCGCATCGAGCGTGCGGCGACCGTCATCGATCCAGTCTTCCTCTCGTCGCCGCAGTTTCACGCGACGCCGCTCGACGTTCCGACTGGCGCGCGCGTCGTCGTGAAGGTCGAGACGATCAATCCGATTCGTTGCTTCAAGGGCCGCGGCGCCGAAAACTTCGTCGCGCACGATGCGCGCTCCGGTGAAGCGCTCGTTTGCGCATCGGCGGGAAACTTCGGTCAAGCGATGGCCTTCGCTACGCGCAAACGCGGCATCGCGCTGACTGTTTTCGCGGCAGAGAATGCGAATCCGCTCAAGCTCCAGCGCATGCGCGAGCTTGGCGCTACTGTGAAACTCGACGGCGCCGACTTCGATGCAGCCAAAGGCGCCGCGCGAGCATTTGCCGAGCACACGGCTGCGCGTTTTGTCGAAGACGGGCGGGAGATCGCGATCGCTGAAGGGGCGGGGACGATCGCCGTCGAGCTGCTGCGCGACAAGCCTGCTTTCGACGCGCTGCTCGTGCCGTTAGGCAATGGCGCCCTGATCACTGGGGTCGGCGCGTGGAGCAAGCAGCGAGCTCCTTCCACTCGCGTCATCGGCGTCGTGGCGCGCTCGGCGCCATCGATGGCGTTGTCCTGGCGCGCCGCCGCGCCAATTACGACCGAGACGGCTGCGACGATCGCCGACGGCATCGCCGTACGCGAGCCTGTTCCGGAGGTGTTGGACGATCTTCGCGCCACTGTCGACGATGTACTGCTCGTCGATGATGAGACGATCGTGCGCGCGATGCGCCTCGTCTTTCAATCGTTAGGGCTGATCGTGGAGCCCGCGGGCGTTGCCGGCCTCGCAGCACTGCTCGAGTATCCCGATCGCTTCCGCGGCTCCTTCGTCGCCACGCCATTCTGCGGCGGCAACGTCACCGCCGAGCAGGGCGCCCGATGGCTCTGGGGACATTGAACTAGAGTTTTCAGACGCCAGACAATGGTTTGAGGCTGTCAGCAATCAACCGCGTTTCACTCGTCTCACCGTTACGCTCGCTGAAAGCTTTGACCTGATCTCTGGCAGCTGACCGCTTTGGTTATCAGTGCATTCTCCGTCCCAAGCAGCTCGATTGCGGTGGAATCCCAACGTCCAGTTGCAGAATGAGCTGCGCATCCGCGGCTGTCACGCGACCATCACAGTTCGCATCACCGTTCGCAACCACGGCGCTCGCAACGATCGGTAGTCCAACCAGCGATCGCAGGATGATGAGTGCGTCGCCAGTCGTTATGCTTCCATCGCCGTCGACATCGCCGACAATTGGCGCTCCGGCAGTGACAACGAGCGTGTCGATATAGCCAGCCGGTGCGCCGGCGACACCGTCAGCGTGTACGGTGACAGTGTCGACGTACGTTCCAGGCGCGAGATCGTTCGTGGACCGCGACCAGCGTAAGAACGTGCTGCCGGTCCCAGCCCCGTTCGCCGTGAAGGCATCCAGCGCATGGAAGGCGATGCGCGTCGTCGTCGACGAAGCGCTCCATGGACGCGTGCGCCCGGTCGCGCCCAGCATCTGCACGTAGAGTGACTCGCTGCGCTGGCGCGTGCCGCGCACGACGGCGCTGCGTCCGCCAATTGCGCTCAAGCGCATCTCGTTAGGAGCGGCATCGATTGTGAGAGTGTCGACGAATGCCGCGCACACTGCGCTCAAGGTCGTGCACACGAGGATCGAGTCGATCTGAGTGCCCGTGCCGGCGACGTTCGATCCGTCGAGTACCCAGCGCAACGTGTGCCCCCCCAGGCCGCGCGTATTGCGCAGACGATTCATCGTGACGCGCTGATTCACAGCGAACCACTCCAGCGTTGCGTTGCGCGGATCGTCGAAGCTGATGCTCAGCGAATCGATGGCGCCTAACGCACCCTGCAGGACGCGGTGCTGTCCGCCCGTGCGCGTGAGCCGTGCGCTGATCGGCGCGAACGCGTCGAGTGTATCAACCATACGCAACGTGATTGGCGTCGCGTCCGCGATCGTGACAGTGAGCGTATCCACCGTGCGTCCCACCAAGCTCTCAGGTCCGCGCCTGAAGTAGACCCAGCGGCTGCCGACGCCGTTGATCTGGGTCGTGGTCAAGTCGACAACCAGGTTGCCGTTCGCCAGACGCGATCCGATGAACAGGCGTTGCGAGCTGCGCACGGCCGTCCATGCGCTGTTCGCGTAGCGCCCCTGCAGCGAGAGGAACGTCGAATCGACATTGGATGTCACGCCTGTTCGCGAAGAATCGCGTCGTGCGATCACGCTCAGCGCCGCGACGTCTGTCCCGGGCGCGATGACGACTTCGACAACGTACGGAGCGCCGATTGATGTGCCGCTCGCCGAATACACACGCAGCGTGTCCGCGTACCGTCCTGGAGCGAGCGTGCGCACGTCGATCTCGTACGACAGATACTCGCCTTCGCTGCCAGTTCCCCTAACGAGAGACAACCAGGATCGCCGCTGGCTGCTGCGCCACGTCGTCACGCCGGTCACGCGCACCGAATCGCGTGCGAGAGTTGCGTCGCCGTACGCACGCGCGAACGTCGCGCCACCTGTAGCGAGCGTCGCTCCGCGTCCCGCGCCGTTGCGCACAGTGACAGCCACTCCCGACACTGTGAGGGAGTCGATCTGAATCTCGATACCGGCCGACGGGTCGCTGAACGTCTCACCGACGGTCCACGTCGCTCCGTCGTCATTTGGATCACCATCGCCGTCGCCATCCACGATCTGCGCCGGCTCGGCGCGCCCGGGCACGATCGAATGCATGATGAGCGCCGCACGCGGTACGCGCACGTCGTACCCAGTCTTCGCGCGCAACTCGAGTGTGTACGCCTGACCGAATCGCGCCGGATCGGCGATAGGGACCATAACGAGGACCGTGCCGGTCCCGTTCGCATTGCGCGCATGCGCCTCCACCACACCGCGCCACTCGCCACTCGTCACGGTCACTCGGCGCCCCGCCGGAATCAGGCCTAACAAGTTCTTGTGATAGCCGATGAAGTGGGCGCCGCCGAACCCGAAGTCTTGATTGAGATAGCGGCCTGACGTCGACGCGCTCATCACGTCCCACACTGAATCGTATGTGCGTCCGTAAGGCCCGCCTGAATGCGGCAGACCGACCGAATGTCCCATCTCGTGCCACGACGTTCCCGATCGCGCCCAGGACGCATTCCACATCGTTGCAAACGTTTTCGTGACGCCATCGAGCGTCGCGGTGCGCGAGCCACCCCAGGAACAGCAGTCGAGAAATGCGTTGAAGTGCATCGCCATGCCGACGACTTGCTTGAAGTCGACATCGGGATCGGCTTGTCGTGTGCAATCGTTGAAGAGCTGCGAGAGATTCGCCTGATCGTTCACGACATACGATGACCGCGCCCGCGGCAGCGTGTACCAGCCGTACACGCGCGTTCCCTGAATGGTGATGCGGCCATCGGACAGTTCACGGTAGAAATCATCCGCCCCTCCGAATCCACTGGAATACATGGCTTCGTAGCGGCTCACGGGGAGCGGCTCGTCAGGCACGTCGTTGAACTTGCACAGGATGATCGCGTAGGGACGCTGCTGCACGGGCCAATCCGGCGCCGCGCTGAACGCCGCATTTCCCAGCGAGATGGCGGGCTGAATACTGAGAGCGTGAAAGGGCTCCTCCCCGGCGCCGAGCGGCGTCGCGCGTTGCGCCGCGGCCGTGCCGCTCGCACGGACTCGACGGCCGTTGAGCGACACGAGGTCGCCCGCTGTGAGATCGCGACTGAGAATCGGGTCGAGCTCGACGCTTTCACCAGCGTCAGTGGTAATAAACGCGCGATAGCGCGGGCTAACGCTCGTAATGGCTGCTGTACCTAACGCGCTCTCTTGTGGATCTCCCCAGACGACATGCAGCACACCCTCGACAGTCTGCATCTCGAGCGTCTGCGCCTGGACAATGCTCGCGATCAGCAGCGCGCAGGCGAGGGAAGAGAGACGACGCATCATGGTGCTGTCCACGACACAGCCGGTACCACAACGAGCGCCGATCGCATCGAAGCACCGGAACGGTCGTTCAGGTCCGTAATCTCGAGGCGCAGCGTGTTGATGTCTGCAGAACCGGGCGCCTGAACGCGCAACGCGAATAGTTCGCCATTTACGATCCCCCGATCCGCGGCGCCTGCGACGCGCACATTCAGCGCACCCGGCGCCACGACACGAATCGCGCCGGCATCGCTCGCGTCGGCAACGAACGTCAGCGACGGCGACGTCCACCGCAGCGCAGCGACAAAAGAACCCGGATCCTCCAGCGCCACGCCGCGCCGTGCCACTGCACGCACGATGTATTCGTTAGGCTTGGAGCTCGGCGCCGCCACCAGATAGGCGACGATCCCGCCCGCTTTCACGATCGGCGGCTCCAGTTGCATCGGCTGCCGCTCCATGCACGCGGACAACACGACAAGCAGGAGGCCGAGAAC
>DATBKN010000296.1:0-6532 GCA_036555845.1 Gemmatimonadaceae bacterium
GTGCGGGAAGGTTCAGACATGACGATCTCCTTTCACACATGCCCGCGTCCGCACGACGGGCAGAAAGAAGATCGCGAGTTGTCGCAAGACGAAGTCGGGTGGGCTCGGCCCTGAGCGCGGACGGCGGGCGCCCCGGGCGCCTGCGCAAACTTATGATGGCGTGGGGTGGCCGTCCAGAGAGTTGTAACTGCGTCGACAGCGGCACGAGTAAAAACAGAACGGCGTTAAACAGAACGCAGCTCGCGAGCGTTAACGCGTCAACCGCGTCAAGGAGCGAAAAGCGACACTACAAAGAGAAATGATGCGCGCGCCTTCGCATTCTGGCATATCGTCGCGAATGCAGGACTTCAAGAAACTTCGCGTATGGCATCTCGCCCGGAGCCTTACCCTCGCGGTTATCGACGCACTGCCAGAAAAGTCAGGCCGCAAAGTTCCCGGCCTGCGCAACCAGGCGATACGAGCGGCCACGTCGGTCGAATCAAACATTGCGGAGGGATGCGGCAGGGGAGAGCGCACTGAGTTCCTGCACTTCGTCGAAATCAGCCTTGCTTCCCTGAATGAGCTTGAAGAGCAGTTGCGACTCGCGAGTGAGTCAAGAATGCTCGACGAGCCGGTTCATGCGCGACAGCAGGATACAATTGATTTGTTGAGACGGATGCTTGTCTCTCTGATGCGGGCGCTACAACGCCAGATTGCCGAAGACGAGATGCGACGGCGCGATGGAAGACGCACAGCGTGACTGTTAACGCTGTTGACGCGTTTACGCTTTCGCGTTAGGCACCGTTTCACGCTCTCTTCGGTTAACCTGTGCCGCTGTCGACGCTTTTGCTCGGCGCCCGCAGTGCTGCGCTCATTCTCTCATCCCCGCGCACCTTTTCATCTTCCAGCCACTCCGCCTCGATCCCCGCCCCCGCTCCGACCAGCATCTCCACGACTTCATGATGCTTCGCCTCTGTCGCTTCCGGCGACGGATGCAGATATCCATACATCGCCCAGCCTAACGGCGTCGCTTCATACGACTCGTCTATCGCATTCACCTCTGCGCCTCGCGCGAGGAGCAGCTTGACGATGTCCGGATGCCCGCCGTGTGCGGCGTGATGCAGGGGCGTCTCGCCAGACTCCCGCCCGCGCGCGCTGAGCCCTCTCGTCAGCAGAAACTCGACAACGTCTGCGCGCCCATAGCCGCACGCCCAGCCGAACGCGCGCTGCAACTGCTTCTCACTTGGCTTGCCGCGAGGTGCGTCGTCAGCGAGGCAGCGCTGCACCGCAGCGAGATCTCCAACGCCCGCTGCCCCTTCGATATCCAGCTCCGCACCGCGTCGCGCGAGAAACTCGGCGGCACCCGGACGCCCATTCGCTAGGCATGCACTGACGACCAATCCGTCCGTGTAATCCGGCGCGACTGCACGCGCGATCGATGCACCACGATCGAGCAGCAGCTGCATCAGCGGCTCTTGCACGCCGGTCACTACAGGGTGCACGCTGGTGGCCACAAGGCCTAGCGTGGTGGTTCCGCGATACATCTTGCCGATCGCATCTATCTCCGCACCGGCGTCGAGCAGTCGTTCCGCGATCGCCACGGCGTTGCGCGGCGTCTTTTGGCGATACCACTCGACGCCATTCGCACCGACATAGATGAGCAACGTTGCACGATGGCCCCGCAGCGACTGTACGCGAATCAGCGACGGATACTCGCGCAGCGAACGATCGAGCGTCTCGATGTCGCCAGAGACGATCGCCTCCACCGCATGCTCGAAAGGCGCCACCAATGAATCGGCGTGAGCAAACTCGGCGAGCCAATTCTCCAGCGACGCCCAACTCTCGAAGTGGTACCAGCGCGCGACCCCCGCACGCGCCTCGTCTTCAGTGACGCGCGGCTCGGAAGAGCCGTCGCCATGCAAGTAGTCGAAACCGGCCGCGACGCCTCTGACGAAATCGGCGACATCGGGGTCGTTCGTGCGGCTCGCGTCGAGCACATCGTGCGCCTGCTTTTCGTACTGCTCGAGCCTGGAGCCTAACGGCAGTGGCTCGATGTTCATGCCACCAGCCTGCTCATCCCGCAGTTTTCCGCGCCGGCACCAGCTGACCTAACGAGCGCGCTGGCCCGATGCGCCGAGCCTCGATTTGCAAGTATTCTTTCTGCCACGTCTTGCCGCCGTCGGGTGAACGGTCCGCCGTCCAGGAAAAGCGATCCGGCTGGATGTTGTAGTAGCGGATGCGCCAAAGGAAAGGCTGCGGACTCATCGAGCCGAACGTCTGTTCGATGTGCATCTCATTGCCAACGCGACGAGCAGTGCCGAAGTCATGCAATCCGCGGCCCTGGTCCACCGAGATCAGTTCCCATCGATCGAGCATGGCATTGAACGCGCGGAATGTTGACGAGGCGTACCATGTCTCGCCGCTGTCGCCCACGATGCGGTACTCGTCGAGAATCTCGGGGCCCGCGGCCATGCGCACCGCAGTCCACAGGCCGCGTCCCTTGCCGTACTCCTTACTTACCGACGTGAAGGACCAGTCGCCTAGCAAGTAGTCGAAGTCTTTGGAGTGCTCGTCGTAGGATGCCTTCAGCTGCTCCTCGGTACGCTGCGGCACTTTCTGCGCGAGCGAAGGCGTGGCAGCGATCATCCCGGCGAGCGCGGCAAAGAGAAGTTTGGTCTGCATAACGACCTCGCTATAGGAAACTGAGCCAGCGATTGCGCGACTGTGCTTTGACGCGCGAATACCAGCGGCACGGGAAGTAGAGCGCGATCACAACGAGCGCGAAGACGAGATACAGCAACGGCAGGCTCCACTGATATCCGGGCGGAACCTCGGGTGGCATGAGCGGATGGTTGGCAACCAGCCATCCAGTGCTCGCCGGCGTGCGCACGAGCGAGATGAGTACCGCGACGACATGGATAAGCGGGATGTGCAGCACGTAGTAGAAGAACGGCACGCGTCCAAAGACTTCGAGCCAGTGCGCGACGCGACCGCGCGCGGTTTCCAGGAAGGGCAGCACGACGAGCGTCGGGCCCAGGGTCATCAGAAGGAACTGCAGCGACGCCGGATACTTGGTCGTGCTCAGAAAAGCGAGCCATGGCGGCATCGGTCCACCCTGCGGTGGCCACGGCCGCGGATCGCCGTACCCCACATAAGCGCGGAGAAGAACAAACAATCCCACGGCCGCGAGCCCCAGCGTTAGGCAAAGGTGGCGGCGCAATACGCTTGGCATGCGCATGATAACGCCAAACCCGTAACCGGCCGCCATCACGCCGATCCACGGCAGCAGCACGTAGAGGATCGCCACCTGAAGCCCCGCGACCTTGAAACCGCCGCCGGCGTACAGCACGCGGGACAACCATGACGCCGACTCGCCGCCGAAGATCCGCCCGGCGAGCGCATTGTGCGCAAAGATGATCAGGAGTCCAATCGTGGCGACGGCGGACGTGGGCAAGAAGACCAGCGCTGCCAGCACGACCATCGACCAGCCGATCGCCCAGATCACACCAGCGAAGGTGAAGTGCGCGTAGTCGAAGTTGAACGTCCAGCCGAAGCGCAACACCGTGAGCTCGAGCAGCACCAGCCACAAGCCACGCGTTAGGAGAAACTTCGCCAGCTGTGCGCGCGAGGTTTGCTTTTGACCATAGAGATACGCCGCGGTCCCAGCGAGAAAGAGGAATGCTGGCGCGCAGAAGTGCGTGACCCACCGCGTGAAGAAGACTCCCGGCGTTGGACCTCCGGCCGGCACGCCTGCATACACGCGCACGTGGTCGATCGCCATGAGCACCATGACGGCGCCGCGCACGATGTCCAGCGAGACGATGCGCTGCCGCAGCGGCACCGCGTTAGGCGGCGCGGACGTCTGCGGCTGATCCGCGCGCGATGTGAGGGCCGCCGTCGCCATGCGCCGTCCTCTCGAGAGGGGTCGTGATCGCTTTGAGAAGTGCACTCGCGCGGAGCCAGCGGCAATACAGGATCAGCCAACGGCGTCAAGAACGCAGCCAACGGCCAAACGCTGCAGCGCAGTCGCGCTCTGCCGCGCAGGCGATACGTTCTTGCCCCATGATGGGCTTCTTGCTGCGCCGCCCATGGCTGCTGATGTCGGCCGCCTGCCTCGTGCCGGCTGTCCTCGACGTACTCCAGTCGTATATCCAGGGACGTATCAATCCGCAGGACGCGTCGCCATGGCGTTGGATGCTCTGGAGCGGCTTCGAGTGGATCATACTCGGCGCGCTCATCCCGATCACCTTCTTTCTCGGGCGCCGCTACCCGCTGCGCCAACCACACCTTCGCAAGCACATCGCGATTCACTTGGCGGGTGCGATGATACTCTGCGTCGGATGGTCGGGCACTGGGCTCCTCGTGGGCGCACTGCTCCATACGATCCCCGCCACCGTGTCGAGCTGGATGCTGCGCACGATCCCGTGGTCCGTCTTCATGTATTTCACGACACTCGGCTGCGTGCATGCGCTGAGTTATTTCGCCGAGGTGCGCGAGAGAGAGTCGCAGGCGGCAAAACTGGCGGCGCAAGTTGCCGAGGCGCGCCTAACGGCGCTGCGCACGCAGATCAATCCGCATTTCCTGTTCAATAGTCTCAATGCGCTGCTGGTGCTGATCCGCGACAAGGACACCGCGAATGCCGAAAGGATGCTCGAGCTGCTGAGCGAGCTGCTGCGCCAGGTGCTGACGAGCGATAGCCGGCAGGAAGTACCGCTGAACGAAGAGCTGCGCTTTCTCGATGGTTACCTCGCCGTGGCGCAAATCAGATTCAGCGACAGATTGCGCATCGTTCGCAATGTGGATCCTGGTTTGGCCGACGCGCTCGTTCCGCAGTTCGTTCTGCAGCCGTTGGTCGAGAACGCGCTGCGGCACGGGATCGGCGAGAGCGTCGCCGGCGGTACGATCGAAATCGGCGCGCGACGGGAAGGGGACGATCTCGTGCTTACGGTCGGCGACGACGGGCCGGGCGTATCGGAGCCTAACGGTATGGGAGTCGGACTGCGCAACACGCGTGAGCGCATAACGACTCTCTACGGACCCGCCGCCGTGCTCGAGCTGATTGCACGTCCGCAAGGCGGCACGATCGCGCGAGTACGAATCCCATACCGAATGGCGTCCCAAGCATGACGACGATCGCGACGCTCATCGTCGACGATGAACCGCTGGCTCGCCGGGGGGTCAGGCAGCTGCTGGAATCGCACACGCAGTTCGAAGTCGTCGGAGAGTGTCGCAATGGGCGCGATGCGGTGCGCGCAGTGCGCGCCCTCAAACCGGGGCTCGTCTTCCTGGACATTCAGATGCCTGGCATGAGCGGCTTCGACGTCGTGCGTGAGATCGGCCCGGATGAGATGCCTGCCGTTGTCTTTGTCACGGCGTTCGACGAGTTCGCAGCGCGCGCCTTCGAGACACATGCGTTGGACTATCTCGTCAAGCCGGTCACGCAGGAACGCTTTCGCGCGACACTGAAACGAGTCGTCGCACGGCGCCGCGATCGCGAAGCTGTCGCGCTCGCCGAGCGGCTACGGCGCATGCTCGCCGAGCAGCAGGCGACGCGCACGAGTATCAGCGTGCCGACCGCGAATGGGATGATCGTCGTGGACGCGGCGGAGATCGACTGGATCCAAGCTGACGATTACTACGCCGTGATTCACACACGCGGCAAGCAGCTGCTCATCCGCGAATCGCTCGCTTCGTTCGAGGAGAGACTCGACAAGACGCGCTTCACGCGCGTGCATCGCTCTGCAATCGTCGCGTTGGGCAGGATTCAGGAGCTGCGTTCCACGCTCGGCGCAGGGACCGTGTTGGTTTTGCGCGACGGCACCCGCGTACCAGTGAGTCGTCGCCGCAAAGAAGCCGTCGCTGCCGCGTTGAGGCGCGGAGGAGCTTGAGAGGTTCAGCGGACCGGCTCGTCGACGCTCTTGAAGCTCGAGCATGCCTAACCGCTCGGCGCTTTAGTGCCCGGCTGCCATCCCGTCCTTGCGTGGATCGGACCCAGCCGCATAGCCACGCGGCAAGCGGATGATTGCCTGCGCGCCGCCTGCTGACCAAGGCGGGAGCGCCTCGACTTCATGCCCGAGTGCTGCGAGCGCCTGCCTAACGCTTTCTGGTATCGGTGCTTCGAGCGCGACGCGACTGCCGGTCAGGTGCCTGAAGCGTGGCGCGTCGAGCGCTTGCTGCAGATCCATTCCGAACACGAGCAGGTTCAGCAGTACCTGAACGTGTCCCTGCGGCTGCATCGCGCCGCCCATCACGCCATAGCTCATCCACGGCTCCTCACGGCCTTCGCGCACGCGAGTGACGAAGGCAGGAATGATCGTATGGAAGGGGCGCTTTCGCGGACCTACGGTGTTAGGCAGTCCTTCGGTCATCGTGAATCCAGACCCGCGGTTCTGCAGCATGATTCCAGTCCCGGGCACGACGACGCCGGATCCGAACAGCGAGGAGAGACTGTTGATGAACGAGACCATGTTGCCGTCTTTGTCGGCAGCGGTGAGATAGATCGTCTCGCTCGAAGTGAGCGCCGGTCCAGGGTCAGCGCGCGGCGTGGCGCGGC
>DATBKN010000297.1:0-11530 GCA_036555845.1 Gemmatimonadaceae bacterium
CGTCAATCCCAGAAATGTGCACAGATTCGCCAGCGTCGCCTCGGGCGCACGCACGAGCTCTTCGTGACAGATCGTATGGACGTGCGCAGGATCGGATAGCACGGCCAGGTTCCCCGTCGTCTGAAAATGCGAGAAGTAGAACGCGATGCTCTCGTCGAGCGTTAGGCGGTGCCAGCGCGCGATCGCGGCGATATTGTCGTATGGATTCCTAACGACATGGACCAGTCGCAGCGGGACGCCGATCAGCGCGCGCAGCCGATCGAGCAAATCGAGATTCTCGGCAACGGAGAGAGCAGCGGTTCCGACGCGCTTGTCACCGATCACACGCAAGGACTCGAAGCGGCCCTGCCAGCGATTTGGAATCTGGTAGCGGTAGTTGCTTCGGTTGCCACGCAGGTTGAACCACGCCGCGCGCGCCAGAATTCGCGCGTACAATTCATTCCTCGAGCAGCCGCCAAGGATAAGCTGCGACGCGTCCAGCTCGTGCGAGATGACAGCGTGCCGGTGCGCATTGAGCATCGCACCAACGAGGCTATGGCCGCTTCGCGGATAGCCGATGAACAGGCAGAAATTCCGCACGCGATCGAATTCGCTGCGATACCGCCTTTGAGCCCAGATGCTCCACAGCGTTTGAAGCTTCGCATACACAAGCTCTTGCCCGGGCACCGCGCCCCTGACAGGATCCTTGCGTGCAGGCGGGACGTCTCCCGGCGTCGGACTTGCAACTACGCCGCGCTCGTTAGGGTGCAAATGCATCACTTTCCATCGGTCAAGGGATCGGCAGGTTGCTCGCGATTTTTCAGTTCGACTCGGCGGCGCTCCCCCTCGTACGGCGTATGCTCGATGAGGGCGCCCTTCCCACGCTCGCCAGCCTCAAGGCTCGCGGAACATGGGAGACAATCGACGCCGGAGCCACCTTCCTGCAATCGTCAACGTATCCAACGCTTTGCACCGGCGTTGACGTTAGGGACCACGGCTTGTACTCGGCATTCCCGTGGTCTGCGAGCCACCAACGCGCACGATTCGTGCAAACCTTCCCGCGGCCGCGAACAATCTGGGAAAGGTTGACCGAACGTCGACGTCGGTCCCTTGTCGTCGATCCGTATCTCTCGTGGCCACCACGCGACATGTCGGGGGTGTTCCTCAGCGGCATGCACTTCGAAGATCGAATGGTCATGCAAGGTCGATCGGTGCCGCGCGGCGAGCGGCGCACGCTCGAGCGCCGGCACGGCGCCTCACCGCGGCTGGACGATGTCTACGGCACCCGTGACGCCGAGTCACTGCTCGCCTGGCGCGATCAACTGATCGGCGGCCCTGCGCGCACAGCAAGCGCTGTTATCGACCTTCTCGCACGCGAAAAGTTCGAGCTGCTGTGGCTCAACTTCAGCGTCGCGCACAAGGCCGGGCACCATCTCTGGGATCCAGCGGCAGTTGTCGGGGAGCAGCTGTCGAGCGACACGGAGCGGAGTCTGCGAGATGGCCTCGCCGAGGTTTATCGGGCCATCGACGCGGCGATGGGTCGTGTGCTGCAATCGCTGCCAGATGACGCCGACGTGATAGTCTTTTCGCCAACCGGCATGGGACCGAATACGAGCCGCGGCGACCTGCTGCCAGGAATGCTCGCCGCAGTGTTGTCAGGCAAAGCTCGGCAATCGCAGAGCGCGCGCAGTGGATTACGCGCACCAGTGTGGTCGCTGCGCTCCAGTATCCCGGCCAGCTGGCGTTCGTTGATCGCTCGTGCGCTGCCGGACCAACTGGTCGCCGATCTCACGACGCGGCTGTACCTGCGCGCTGACTGGTCGCGGACGCGGGCGATGGCCGTCCCTGGAGAGAACAAGGGATACATCCGCCTCAACGTGAAGGGCCGCGAGCGTGAGGGAATCGTGGACGCGGAGTCGGCAGAAGGAGTGACCCAGTCCATCGTCGAAGGACTGATGACGTTTCGTGACCCGGACGGTTCACCGACGATCGTTAGGGTCGCTCGCATGGCCGAGCTCGCGAATGGCCAGCCGTATTCGGACCGCCTTCCGGATCTCGTCGTGTTCTGGGGTGAGACGGCGGCGGGTGGTATTCAGCGTGTGACATCAGAGTCGTTCGGCGACGTGTGGCGCAACGGCGTCGGTAGCGGGCGCTCCGGGAACCACACAGACGACGCCTGGGCCATTCTCGCTCCTGCACGATCGACGCGGCGCCCGCTGGATCGAGCGATGCGCATCACAGACATCGGTGCCACAGCCTGCTCACTTTTCGACGCCGACATGACAGGCTTGTCGGGCACGTCGCTGTTGGACGCTGCCTAACATGACGATGCAGCAGACCATGCCACGCGCGCCCTCCGTCGCGACAGGACGCTGGCGCGAAACCCTAGCGCGCGTTGCATGGCATGCGCATCCCGCTCGTCCAGGACCCGAGTACGCCGCGCTGCGAGCCAGCGAATGGTGGTCGCAGGATCGCGTGATCGACCTGCAACTCCACGAGCTACGCCGCCTGCTCGCGACGGCGCAGCGCGTACCGTTTTACCACGAGCGTCTGCGAGCGGCCGGCGTTCAACCCGGCGACGTGCGCACCCTGGCTGACGTGTCGCGGCTTCCGATCCTCGAACGCGACGATCTGCAGCGCCTCGGCATCGCGGGCCTCAAAGCCCCCGGAAGCTGGGGGGTGCGGGCGACAAGCTCCGGCTCGTTAGGCAGGCGCGTCGAGTTCCTCTGGCCGCTCGAGCAGATGCGCTGGCTCGATGCCGGCGAGGAGCGCGCGCGTGCCTGGTTAGGCTCCGAGCTCGGGACCTGGCGTTTGGAAGTTCGCTGCCGCCCGGTCGGCCTGCCGCAAGCTGTGAGCGCGATGCTGCTCAACGCGACAGCAGTGCACGCACCGTCGATCGCCGACAAGGCCGTCGCGCTGCGTCTTTTGCGCGAGCTGGATCACCGCCGCCCAACGATGATCTGGGGCGTCTCCAACGCGCTCTATGTCGTCGCGCTTGCGCTGCTGGATCAGGGACGCAGCGTGTCAGCCGGCTCCTGCTGGAGCGGCGGGAATCTTCTCTTGCCACACTACCGCCGCGCGATGGAAGAAGCGTTTCAGTGCCGCGTGTACGAGCGCTACGCGACAATGGAAACCGGCCTGGTCGCGCACGAATGTCCGGAAGCCGGATCGTTGCACGTTCCTGCCGAGGGGATCCTGGCAGAGATCGTGCGCGAAGACGGCACACCTGTGGCACCGGGCGAAACGGGTGAAGTGCTTTTGACGTCGCTGCGGAATCACGCGACTCCGCTTCTCCGCTATCGCGTGGGGGATCGCGCAACGGCACCTAACGATTCGCGTTGTACGTGTGGGCGTGGTCTGCCGCTCTTCGGCAGCGTCGCCGGACGTACCCGCGATTTTCTGCGCACACGAGATGGCTCCCTCATAGGCCCGCGCGCGGCCGTCGACGCCGTGCTGCCGGCCGCGCAGAGCGTCATCGACATGCAGGTGATCCAGGATGCTGCTGGGGGCCTCCGAATCCTCGTCGTCCAGCGCGACAGCCCGGCGGCCGAACGAGATCGCGCGCACATTGCGAAAACGTTCGAGGTGCTGGTAGCGCCGCGCGTGGCACCTCGCGTCGAACGCGTCGACCAGATTGCGCTGACGCCCGGAGGCAAGCTGCGCACAATCATGTCGGAGATGGAGTCGTAGTGCAGTCCGGTCTCGCGCGCGCCGAGAGCGACAACGTGGCAGCCATCGAGGCTCTGCCTAACGTGGAGCGAACGACCAGCGAGACGTGGGATGACTTCGTCAAGCTCTGGCTCGCGAGCGGCGCACAACGGCTCTGGCGGCGTCACAGCGACGCCGTGAACCGGAGCCTGCTCGGTCGCTGGCTCCCGCCTGGCGCGGACCGAATTCTCAAAACCGATCTGTGGGATGAGGCGGTGAGCGACGGCCTGTACCCAGCGCTGGCGACGCATGCGCGCCAGATCGTCGGAATCGACGTCTCCGCCGCTGTCGTCCACGCCGCGCTGGGACGCTATCCTGCCCTCCAGGCGCGCTGCGCCGATGTACGTCGTCTGCCGTTTACTGACGGCGCCTTCGATGTCATCGTCTCGAACTCCACGCTCGATCATTTCGCGTCGATCGACGATATCCAAACTGCGCTCGTCGAGCTGCATCGCGTGACGCTTCCTGGTGGAACGCTCGTCGTCACGCTGGACAATCCGAGCAACCCGATCATCGCCTTGCGCCGCGCGCTGCCGCGTTCCGCCTTCGATGCTGTGTGGCAGAACTTTGGAGAGCTTGCGGCCCGCATCGCGCCAAGTGCGCTGGGCGCGACATGCAACGTGGTGACGCTGGAACGGCTCGTGACGACCGCCGGTTTCCACGTGAGCGAGCGGACTTCCATCGTGCATTGCCCGCGTGTACTCGCTGTACTCGCCGCCGACCACCTCTCACGCCGGTCATCCGAACGCACGCAGGAGCGTTTCCTGAGCTTGCTGTTGCGATTCGAGAAGCTCGCCTCCCTTCCAACGAGGTTCTTGACCGGCCACTTCGTGGCCATCCGCGCAACGCGCTAGGGTCGTCGCTGTACTGCGCCGTGTCGCGCCTAACTCGCGCGTGACTATTGAGCGCGCCTGTGTAGGGTGGCATGACCGGTCTCCCCGGCTTGAGCACAATTCAGAAACTCCGGTACTTCCTGGCCGGCGTGTTCCCTGCTCTGTCGAATTCGGGCGGGGCGGTTTTTGCGCGTTGGCTGCAGCGATACCCGAGGATCGCGGACTTGAGCGATCGTGCGCGCACGTCGGCCGTCGGCGTCAGTGTGCGGCGCCTGACGAGTACGTTCGTGCTGGGAAGCTACGCCGCTGAAGACATGGATTGGGCAAAGCTGCCTAACGAGGCGGCGCCGGTGCTGCGAATCGCTATCGTGGCGGCAGCGGTCCTGTGCCTTACTGTTCCCCTCACTGTCTTATGGATCTGGCCAGCGCTCTCGGCGCAGGCGATCACCGGCGCGGCGGAACCGCCGGTTGCGGGCTGGTCGGTCGTGCTGTGGCTCGTCGCGCTGTCGCTCGCGTGGAGCTGCTTGTTGCTGGGAACGGCGGCAGCGAATCGAATCGTTTTTCTGCCCAGCGTCGCAATGTTCCTGTACTTCAGCGCGGTGATGGTTGCGGCGCTGCCCAAATCGTGGTGGAGTCTCCTGGCGCCCGCCCAGGCAGCGCTTGCGGTTGTCTACTCGGGCACTCGGCTTGGCCGCCTGAGATGGGCAGCGTTACGGGAGGTCGCAACGGCAATTGCGGCCGGCGCGCTGATCGCGGCGCTGGCAATCGTGGTCATTCCGACGGCGCCATGGTACCGCGGCCGGCTCGTGAGCGCTGCGCTATCCTTTGGGGCCCCGTTAGGCCTCGGCTTGACGTGGATCGCGCGCCGACTGCGGCAGCGTCAGAGCGCCCCTGCACCCGCGTTGCGCAGCGACGTCGTCGTGGCGGTAACAGTGTGCACGCACTTGCTGCTGCTGGCATCGCTCGCAGTCCGCGGGGGCCTAACGATTCCCGCCGGGGGCATCCGGACCTTGTCGATCCAGATGACCGGCTATCTCTGGCCGCTGTATTTGTTCGTCGGCGCCGGCGTCGTGTTCAAGGTGCTGCGGCGGACACACACCGTGCAGAGCGTGGCGCAAACTCTCCTGCCATCGCCGCTCTTCGTCTCGCTGACCTTCGCTGTTCTGGTGGCGGCCACGCTCGTGCCGTGGGTTGAGCCCGTCCTGCTGACTCCCGCAGGTCCGTGGCCTGCGGCGCTGAGCGGCGCGGCGAGTGGCGTGTATCGCGCGACGAGCTGGCTTTGGGCGAGTCAGCTGATGCGCTACACGATGGCTACGATGAAGTGGGTGCTGCTCGCGTCGCTGATCGTCGCCGCATGGATGCTCGTGCGGCGACGCCTAACAAGCAGCACGATGGCCGGTATTCTCTTTATCGTCGCTGTCGTCGGCTTCGGCGTCTTCGAGTATCACTTCCAGCTCAACGGATTCGGCCGCTCGCCACGGAACAGCGCACTGAGTTTGCTCATCTTCTCGGCGCTCGTGCTCTGGCTCGTGCACAAGACAGTGCTCAAGCACGTGTTCTCGTCGTCACGCTGGTGGCCGCAGGCGGCGAGAGTCGCTCTGTACGCGGCGCTGCTCATGTTCGTGCTGCTGCCGATCCACGCGCGCGTGGCGATGCACGACCGCGCGGTGAGCAACGAGATTTTCCTGTATCTCTTCACGGGCGTGATCAACTTCGGCGTGCCGTACTACTTGTACCTCTTCGCCACCCGCCGCTTTGCGCAGATGCCGCTGTCACCGTCCTCCGCGTTAGGCTTGTTCTGCCTCGGAGGGGTGCTCGCCGTACCGCTCATCATCGCGGACAAGAGCGTTTTAGCTGGATCGGTCTCGGCCGCGTGGAGCGCGGCGCATGCTCAAGCGCAGGGGGTACTTGCAGGGCAGCCCGTGCTGCAGGATCGCGGCTTCTTCCCCGCGGCGTGGATTGTGATTCGTGGAGTGCTCGCCATCGGCGGCGTGCTGCTCGTCGCGTGGGTCGTGCAGCAACGCGTGCGCGACAATGCCCTCGCTCCCGCGGCGGTCGCGTGTGCCGTGATCGCCGTCGCGGCCGGTGTCGCCTGTTTTTCCAATCGCGGAGTAGAACTGCCGCTCTTGCCGCAGCGCGTCGTCTACTTCATCGCGCCGCTCGGATCCTCGTCGATAGTCGACGCATCGCTCGTTGCTCGGCAGCTCTCGTTTCTCTTGCCGGCGTTGCTCCTGGCGCTCGCGTTTACGGGTTCGCGCGGCCGCACCCTGCGAATCGCAGGAGTCGCGGGCGCGATCACGTTGCATGTCTTCATCAATCTCATCTGGCCGTTGCGGGAAGTCTGGCTGAGATCCAGCGGCGCTATGTTCTCCATTGCCGGTGCTGCGCTCGTTCTGCTTTTCTTCCTCGCAGCCGCGCTGTGCCGGCGGCTCGATCAGGTATTGCTTCGCCGCTCGGACGATAGCGCCGGTCCTGTCATCGAACCTGGCTCGCTGCTGACGTGGGCCGAGCTGTGCGTCGCCGGAGCCGTGTTGCTCATCGCGTTCGCCGCCGTTGGATCGTACAAGGCGTACGCGCAGCGGCTCGCCGTGCGGCGCATTCCGGGAACTGCTTTTGAGTTGCGTGTCCCGGCTCCCTGGTCAGCAGCTGAAGAAGACGCAGGAGTGGCCGTGTTCAGTCGTCCATCGTGGACGGACACTCGGCCGTCGCTGCGAGCGGAACTTCGTTCACACACGCCAGACTCCACGCGCGCGCTGTTGCGAGACGTTGCCCTCGAAGCGGCGCAGCATCTGGCGAACTTCGAGGCGAAAGGGCTCGAGACATTGGAGCGATACTATCCTGGCGCGCTGGCCCTCGACTATCGCTACTTGCAGAGGGCCGGAGATGAGAGTATGTCCGCGTTAGGTACGATCGCCCTCGCACCGATGCCTAACGGGAGGGCCTTGATACTGACAGTCGTACACGCGCCGTCAGAACCTGAACGGCGCTGGGACGTGCTGCGCGTGCTGCAAAAGCTGCCGCGCTAGCTCGCGCTCCTTGCGTGATGCTTGGCGATGTCCTTGTCGCTGAGCCGCAGAAACCGCGCTGCGTTGTTGTACAGGATGTCGCGTTTCTGCTCTGCGCTCAGGAACGTCGCACTCTCGATCGCTTCTATCGCGCGCTCGATTGCGCCAGGCCAGTTCATCTGATCGGAACCGAACATCACGCGTTTGCCGAACCCGGACTCGACGATGCGCTGCAGATAGCGGTGGAACTCCCGGCGCGGTAGAGCGAACGAAATCACCCCCGTGTCGATGTATACCTGTGGATACGTCCACATCAGAGCCAGGAGATCGTCGAGCATCGGCCAGCCGGCGTGCATGATGTACACTCGCAGCTTGGGATGGCGAACGAGCGCATCCTCGAGCAAGAGCGGACTGTGTAATCGGGCGCGATAGTTAGGCGTCCCCAGATACGGCGCCCCCGGCGGCCCCGTGCCGATATGAATGCCGACGGGCACGTCGAGTTGCTCCGCGACGGCGAGATAAGGATCGAAGCGCTCATCGCTAGGCGAGACTCCATCGTACTGAATTGAGACTTCAGCGAAAACGGCGTACTTGCCCTCACGAAACCACTCGCGTACCTGATCCGGACTGGGAGGCGACGCTCGGAACGAGAATCCCAGCGCCGGAATGATCCGATCTCCTCCTGCCGAGCTCCAACGAGTGAGCAACGCACCGCTGGTCACGGCGAAGATATTGCGCCGTTTCAGTATCTCGAGCGATAGAGTCATGACGCTGTCGTCTGTTGTAGGGCCCCAGATTGGATTCGAGCACGGTGGCTTTTTCGACCACGCAGTGAACGTCTGCGCCCAGCTTTCGCGCGGATCGAGGACTGGGTACAAAGCGGGAGGAGCACACAATGCCATAGGCGGCGGTCCGTTGTCGTCTGCCGCTGCCGCGTGCAGATGCACATCGATGATGGGATCGGTATGCGTCTGCGCGGCGAGTGACGACGCTGACACAATCAGAATCAGTGGGACGAGTCGGAACATCGCGGCCTCGGTCGAGGGAGCTCGCACGAGCGTACCGCTGGAACTGAGCGCCTGCCAGTGGCGTTCCTCGTGCGCGACGGTTTAACTCGAGCGCAGATCGTGTGCGACGACGACGTACGAGGCCGGACGCTATCTTCACACTCCCTTCCCGGATTCTGCGGGATGGACCGTGATCGACTTCAATCGCACGCACAATCCGCCGTGCGCCTTCTCGGCCTACTCGACATGCGTACCCCCTCCTCGCGAGAATCGGCTTCCAGTCGCCATCACGGCCGGCAAGAAGCGCGCGATTTGATACTGCGCCTCGTCGCACTCTCTCTCGCGGCCGCCAGCGTCGCATCGGCACAAGTGGCAAACGTGCCGCTCGATCGCGTCGACGAATTCGTGCGCGCCGAGCTGGAGCGACAGAGGGTGCCCGGCGTAGCGGTCGCGATCGTGAGCAAAGGCGAGCTGCTCGCCGCAAAGGGCTACGGCTACTCCAACGTCGAGCACAAGGTCCCTGTCATAGCCGAGACAATCTTTCAGTCCGGCTCGTTAGGTAAGCAGTTCACGTCCGCGCTGGTCATGACACTCGTCGAGGAGGGAAAGCTCGGGCTGGAAGATCCGATCACGCGCTTTTTCCCCGATGCGCCCGACAGCTGGCGCGGCATCCGCGTGCGGCATCTGCTCACGCACACGTCGGGCATCCCCGACTACACCGAGCAGGACATCGATTTCCGGCGCGACTATACAGAAGACGATCTCACCGAAGTCATCTACCGCCTAACGCCAGAGTTCGCGCCGGGCTCGCGCTGGAATTACAGCAATACAGGCTACGTGCTGCTCGGTATCCTCGTGCACAAAGTGTCGGGCCGTTTTTACGGCGACCTGCTCAAGGAGCGGATCTTCACCCCGCTGGGAATGAAGACGGCGCGCATCATCACCGAGGAAGACATCGTCCCGAATCGCGCGGCGGGATACCGGCTCGTCAAAGGTGAGCTCAAGAACCAGGAGTGGGTCGCTCCGATGATCAATACAACGGCGGACGGCTCGCTGTACCTAACGGTGCTCGATATGGTCGCCTGGGATCGCGGGCTGCGTGCCAAGGCAATCCTCAAGCCGGACAGCTGGACACGCATCTTTTCGCCGGTCACCCTGAACAGCGGCAAGACCTATCCCTACGGCTTCGGCTGGTCCGTCACCGATCAAGGCGGCCAAGCGACGCAGCAACACGGCGGCGCGTGGCAAGGGTTCCAGACGTACATCGCGAGATATGTTGGCGACGACCTAACGATCATCGTCTTCGCCAACCTGGCCGGGGCAAATACCGGCCGCTTCGTCGAAGGGATCGCCGCTGTGTTCAACCCTCGTCTCGCGCGAGCGGAGCCAACACCAATCGCAGACACCGAGCCAGCGGTAGCAGCGCGCTTGCGCGTGGTCTTGCAGGCTGCGGCACTTGGCGTACTGTCGAAAACAGACTTCGCGTATGTGCGCGCCGGCTTCTTCCCGGACGCCGCTAACAGGTATCGCGAGGTCCTGCGCGAACTCGGACCTCCGCAAACGCTCGAACTGCTGGAGAGACAGGAGCTCGGCGACGATCGCATCTACCTCTACCAAGCGACCTTCGGTATTCGCACATTCATCGTGCAGTTCGGCCTGGCGCCTGACAACAGGATTTCGCTGTTCAGCGTCCGAAATAGCGAGCGTTAGGCACTGTCCAGCAACGCCTAGAGGTCATATGAAATGCAACAAGGCAGCAAGGCACCTTTGTTCGCGCGTGGCACGGCCACGGCTCGCCGTCGCCGCATTGATCATGTCGCTCGCGGCGTGCGAGCCGTGCGGCAAAACGGGAATGACGATCTCGGCGTTTGTGAAACAGACCGCGATCACCGCACCACCAGGCGGTCCGGCGCAGGTGCTCTTCAGAGTCAACGGCAGCAACTTCCACTCGAGCGTGCCGATGACGATTTCGTTCCGCAATTATCCAGCGCTCAACGCGGCGCAGGTGGACTTTTCAGAAAGTGGCAACACCGACGGCGGCGGCGTCCTCGCTTGGAGCAAGAGCATCTTTCTGATGCCGCAGCGGAACTTCAGCGCTGATCCCCTCGTCGACGTCTGGGTCACCGCGAAGGAAACCAATGGAGGCTGCTTCGCGACCACGAGCGTCAAAACCAGCCAGATTCTCAACCCGCCGTTCTGACCGCGGCTTCGCCCTCGCTCGAAAACTGGAGAACATGATCGGCACGCACACAGCGCGAGTGTCCCTGCGCTCATCGATTGCCATTGCACTGATGACGGGATTGTCCGCGTGCGGCGGTGCGCCTGCGCCAAGCCCAGCTTCTGCAGTCGTTGAGGATTCTGCAACCGCAGCGACACGCACCGCGATCCACGCCGCGTGGTTGCGACATATCGCCGGCGCGATACAACGCGATCCAGTTGCCGTCAGCGAGATCTACGCGCCTAACGCCGTGTACTCAGCGATGGGCGTCGAGATTCGCGGTCGCCCCGCGCTGGACACAATGGAGACGCGTGGATTTGGAGCGATGACCGTACTCGATGCAACGCACACGACGACCGACCTGGAAGTCGCCGGCGACGTTGCCTACGAACTCGGTTCGATTGTCGGCCCCGTCCAACCGAAAGGCGACAGCGCTCGCGTGATGAGCTTTCATTTCATGGCGCAGTGGCGCAAACAGCCGGACGGGAATTGGCGGCTCACATATCTGGTGGGGCAGTAGGTCTCTCGCGAGTAGTTGCAGGAGGTCGTTATGCGGTGTCCGCTCTTTCTGGCGATTGGCGCGGCAGTCTTGCTAGGCAGCGACAGCGCCACGTCGCAAGTGGCACCGAAGGGACCGGGATTTCGCGCTGAATATCTGGCCGAATTGAGCGTCGCGGAGGATCACGTCGTACGACTGGCAGAAGCGATTCCGGCCGACAAGTACACGTGGCGGCCGGCCGACGGTGTCCGCTCGATCAGCGAAGTGCTGCTGCACCTCGC
>DATBKN010000298.1:0-5881 GCA_036555845.1 Gemmatimonadaceae bacterium
TGACAGTCGCACTGTACTTGCCAGGAATGACATATGGGCCGACTGGACCCGTGTCGAAGATCTCAGCCTCGGGCGAGGACGGACGGGCGGCTGGCAGCACGTGCGCGGGAACGCGCAGATCCCAGGCAATGCGCTGTATTCCCTTTCCGGTCGGACCGCTAAGCACCCGAATGGCCTTTCCCGCAGAGTCTGCAATCGTTAGGAGGATCGCAGGTGCCTCCTCGGCGGCCTCGGCGCGCAGCTCGTCCGGCGTCGGATATCGAATCGGCCGCCCCGCCTTCTCAGCGGCCTTCTCGGCCTCGACGCGTTTCTGTTTGAGTGTCTGGAGCGCGTCTTTGAGGTAATACGTCAGCACGGCGCCATACGGCGGATTGTCGCCGCCGTACAGCATCTCTCCCTGGAACGCCTTGCCACGTCCGCCGTACTGCGCGGTCGGTACGTAGAGCACGGCGTCGCGCGCCGGAAAGAGCGTCGTGGCGTCGGCCAGCGTCTTCGCATTCGTTAGGCGCAGCGCAGAATAGTCGTCCACGATGTAGATGCCGCGACCGAACGTGCCTAACACCAGATCGTTCTCGCGCTTCTGGATCGCGATGTCGGCGACTTTGATCGTCGGCACACCGGCGATCTTGGCCCAGTTCTGTCCGCCGTTCTTGCTCACGTACGCCGCGTATTCAGTGCCGATGAACAGCAGGTTCGGCTCGACGTGATCTTCCGCGATTGCAAAGGTGCCGCCGCGCGCGGGCAAGTCACCGACGATGCTCGTCCATGTTCGGCCGAGGTCAGTCGTTTTGTATGCGTAAGGCTTGAAGTCGCCGTTCTGATGATTGCTAAAAGTCGTGTAAGCTGTGTTCGCGTCGTGCTCGCTCGGACGGATGCGCGTGACGTACGCGTTTTCTGGTACGCCAGGGGGCTGCGTTGTCTTGCGCCAAGTCTGGCCGCCATCCTCGCTGACTTGTATCAAGCCATCATCGGTGCCCACCCAGAGAACCCCTTCCTTCTTGGGTGACTCCCAGAGCGCGGAAATGTTGGAATAGATCGCCGTCGACGTGTTCTTTGCGACAGCGTCGGGGCCCCAGATCTTCCCCATGACGGCGAGCGAGTTACGGTCGATCTGCCGCGTTAGGTCCGGCGACATCTTGCGCCAGCTGCTACCGCGATCGTCGCTGCGGTAGACGAACTGCGACGCCATGTACAAGCGCGTATTCGAATGCGGCGAAATGATGAACGGTGCATCCCAGTTCCAGCGCAGCGGCGTGCCGCCTTTCTCTTCCTGCGGTTGGATTCCGACGCGCTCGCCCGTGCGCTTGTCGAAGCGCACGATGACGCCATGCTGCAGCTCGGCGTAGATGATGTTCGGGTCCTGCGGGTCTATACGAGAGACGAAGCCGTCGCCGCCCTGCGTCACGAAGACGTCGGAATTCATGATGCCGTGTTCCGAGCGGGTGCGCGAGGGAACGCCTAACGAATTGTTGTCCTGCAGGCCGCCGTACACATTGTAGAACGGCGTGGCGTTGTCGACGTCCACGTCGTAATACTGCGCCAGCGGCAGGTTCTCGAAGAAAACCCACGTCCCGCCGCCGTCGAATGAGCGATACAGCCCGCCGTCATTGCCGACGAGCATGTGACGCGTGTTCTTGGGATCGACCCAGATGATGTGGTTGTCGACGTGCATGCCGCGCTGTCCCAGCGCGCGCATGGAACGGCCACCGTCGTCCGAGACCTGGAAGATCACGTCGGGCACGTAAAAGCGATCGACGTCGACGGGATCAGGGAAAATGTCGCCGTAGTACATCGGCGATCCCTGGTTGTAATCCATGCGCCGTTCCCACGTCACGCCGTTGTCGCTCGAGCGGAAGATGCCGCCGCGCCGGTTCGCCGATTCGACGATCGCGTACAGGATGTCGGGGTTGACCGGCGATATCGCCACGCCGATGCGCCCCAGTTCTTCGTTAGGCAGTCCCGTGTTGACTTTCGTCCACGTCTTGCCCCCGTCGGTTGAACGATGAATCGCGCTCTCGGGACCGCCGTCGATGAGCGTGAAGAAATGACGCCGGCGCTGGTACGCCGTTGCCACGATGACGTCGGGATTGCGCGGATCGAGCACGACATCGCTCACTCCCGTGTTCTCCGAGATCTTGAGGACCTGCTCCCACGTTCTGCCGCCGTCGCTCGTCTTGTACAGTCCGCGATCACCACCGGGTGACCAAAGAGGGCCTTGAGCCGCTACGTATACGACGTCGCTGTTCTTCGGATTGACGACGATGCGCCCGATGTGCTCCGAGTTCTTGAGCCCGACGTTCTTCCACGACCGTCCGCCGTCGTCGGATTTGTAGACACCATCGCCATACGCGACCGAACGCTGCGAATTGCGTTCGCCCGTTCCCACCCACACCACGTTAGCATTGTTCGGATCGAGCGTTACCCAGCCGATCGAGTACGAGCCCTCGCGGTCCATGATTGGCGCCCACGACGCGCCGCCATTCGTTGTTTTCCACAGGCCGCCCGACGCCGTACCGACGTAGATGATCCCCGGATTGCTCGGGTGTACGGCGATCGACATCACGCGTCCCGATGTCATGGCCGGACCGATGGATCGCGCGCGCAGTCCGGAGAACGTCTCTGTGGAGAACTCGCTCCGACGCGTGGTGTCTACCTGGGCGGCAGGAGCTCGCGAGCGTTGCTGCTGCGCGCCGCCGCTTGGTGCGAGCGCAACGGCCGCAACTATAGAGAAGGCAACGCCAGACCGTGCCGACAGAAGTGCGAACTGACGCGAGAGCAGCATAAAACTGGATCCCCAGACGGTTGAAGTCGCGAATTCTCGCGTCTCGAAACGTCGCGCGACAGGGGCGAACCTAACGTCGTCCGTTGTGTGACATCGAAGGCGTTACCTGCGCCCCGTGCCAATAGTTCTCTCTCATTATGAGGGTGCTTAGTGCTGCCGTTCTGCTGCTGACCCTTCTGCGAGGGACGGCAGGCGCGCAGGCGTCGACGAAGCGTTCAACGCCACCGACTGGCGTCCGTCAGCTGAAAATGCATGCCCTGCCGTCCATCGGGTCTGCCGTTTCCGTGAGCGCAACGAGCGACGGACTCGTCGAGATGACCGTCGATGCTCGCAACGTCCAGCAAGAGCACTACCCGCGCGAGGGAGACGTCGTCCGCGAGTTCTTTGACGCGAACGCTGTACTCGCTTGGGTCGACTCGGTGACGATGCTGATGTCATGGCTGGACGCATCGCAGCCGGATACACAAGCGCCCTGGACACCCACGCTCGGCCACCCGATGGGACGTCAGTATCAAGCGTCTGCCTGGAACACCAGCCGCCAACGGAATGCCAATCTAAGCCTGCTCGAGTGTAATCACACTGGCAGCCGCGGCATGACAAGCACTGCGTCCGATGTTTTGACAACGATCGCGGCTTTCCGGCGCGCCGCGCTAGAAGCGCGCAACGTTCGTAGCACCTCCGCCGGCCGCCCGCCTAACGCGGACACGTACTACCAGCACGCGGTCGGTTGTCCGGCGCGTCCGGATCCCGCCAATCCGTCTCCTGCGTACCCGGACGTCCCGCTTGGTGCGCGACGGTCATATCAGGCGCTCACGCAATTCGTGGTTGATTTCGATGGCGCAGTGGATCTGAGTACGGTGCAATTCTCCCGTTCAACCGACCCACGTTATGCAGCCGCGGTCAGATCGGTCATGCCGAAGTGGCGTTTCTCACCGGCGACTCGCCGCGGAATGCGCGTGCGACAGCTGGTGCACATGCCGATTGAATTCAAGGTGCCGGCTGGAGAGCGACCGACCAATTGCCCCGCAACGGGCGTCGCTGGCGTCATTGCGAGGCCGATCACGCCGGATGGGCGAGTACCCAAAGGGCTCGACGCAAGCTTCTTTCGCAGGATCGCGCGAGCGCTCGGCGACATGCCGATCGCCGAAACCTTTGCGGGGCGGACGATCCGTTTCATTTATGCCCGCGGTGACAACGTCTCCTCGGTTCGCGAGTGGACGCCGAGTGGTCCGCGAGACTTGCCGCCGGACTGGATCAAGATGGTGCAGTACCTGCCGCTCGGCATCGGTGAGCTGCCTGGCGAGTTCCTCGACGACGCCATCGAGGTGGAGATCGAGTTCACGTCGCGATGCGATAACATGTATTCCGTCCCACTGCGCGTTGGCACCGTCTCGTTTGTACCGCAAGACGACGGCACCGTGCAGATCTCCAATGTCGACGAGACGGGATCGGACTACGTCTTCGCCGAACAGCTCACACGGCACGACTATTTCTCCGCTGAAGAACTGAAGCGCTGGTTCGATACAACCGCGAAGCTGATGGCTGGCATCGACACGGCGGCGTGGCGCACAGGGAAACCCGCGCCGGACTATCTGCCTAACGCACCGGCATTGCGACACGTGATGTGGGGCGGCATGCGCTTGTCGATGAATGGCTACGGCATGGTCATGGGTGGCCCGGCCTGTGCCGCGACGTCCGGCTATCTCGAGATCATGCCGGAATACTTCTCTCGCGTGAAGCGAGCCGCGGAGTCCGCCGCCGATGCGGCACTACGCGCTGCACGCCGAGAGAGGCACGAACCGCGCGTTTACTTCGAGCACGAGCTGACGTGTGCGCCGGAACCCGCGCGTGATAATCCGCAGCCGGTTTACCCGAGTATCAACTTGCCGGAGCTCACGAGCGTCGAAGTCGTTGCGCGCTTCATTGTCGACACGCTAGGCAAAGTCGAAGCCAATAGCATTGAGATTCTGCCGGGCGCTGACGCTAGAATCGTCGCGGCAACTGTAAGCGCGCTCGGGTCCTGGCGATTCTATCCCGGCTCGCGAGCCGGGCGCCGAGCGAAAGCGCTCGTGCATCTTCCGATTGTCATTCGGCCGGCGGATGCTGATGCGACGACGCTCGCCCGGCGCCCGGAGCTGCGCTATCCACAGGACACGCTCCAGCGCACGGTTTTCTACAAGCCAGATAAAGCGGGAAAACTCGTCGACAGACCGATGGCCGCCACGAGGCCTGACGAGTGGGCCGAGACCGTGCGCGCCATGCAGCCGTACGTCGATCAGGCTCGCGCCACGTGGCCTAACGCGCGCGCCAGGTTCATGGCAGGCCTACCGAAGGGCCACGACTTCTTCGTCACGGTCCGGCTCAGCGACTTATATGGTCACACGGAGCAGGTATTTGTGCGCGTCGAGCGCATCGATGACGCGACGATAACCGGCAGAATTCAGAGCGACATAGGTGTCGTCGCCGGTTATCGACGCGGCGACGTTCACACGCTCGCCGAACGCGATCTGATCGATTGGACGATCGTCCGTCCGGACGGCAGCGAGGAAGGGAACGTGGTGGGGAAGTTCCTCGACACCTATCGACCACATCGCTGGCGCTAGGGCGACGGCCGAGCCGCCGCGACAGGGGAGGTGCCGGGCAATCCCTGACGACATACAGGGCGCGGCCCGACGGTCAAATCGCGCGCCCGACACCATCGTCAGGGTCGACACTGCGGTTAGCACCGCTAGAACCCAATCAGGAACGGCGTATGCGAATTCGATTCGCTCACGTGCTTGGCACGGTCGGCCTCCTCGTCCTAACGAGCATCCCAGCCCAAGCGCTCAAGATCCCGGCATTCGCGCGTAAGTACGGAATCAGTTGCCAGGTCTGTCACGGACCAGTGCCGCGCCTAACGCCAGCCGGAGAGGCCTTCGCCGCCAACGGCTTCGAGTTTCAGGTCGGTGAAGATCCGCGCGATACAGTGACGACCGGCGACCCACTCTTGCGTCTGCAACGCTCCCTTCCACTGGCGGTCCGCTTCGACGCCTATGCGCAAGTCTTGTCGAACACCAAGCCCGGACAAGTCGCGACGGACCTGCAGACCCCCTGGGTGCT
>DATBKN010000299.1:0-1607 GCA_036555845.1 Gemmatimonadaceae bacterium
CCATTTCGTATCGTCGTCCGGCCACGCGATCGAAATCGGATAGGCGCGGACGCGTGTCACGCGCCCGCCCGTCACGACCGCCTGCTCCTCGCGCGTCACGCGCGCCTCGAGATAGCGATCGACACCTTCGAAGAAGTGCGAGCAGTGATACTGCGTGTGAAAGCCGAGGATCGAACTGCCCAGCAACCCGTGCAGGATCTCGTTGCGGAACGGGCAGATGCCCAGCTTCTCCGCGTTAGGCCATGGGATATGCCAGAACGTGACGATCGTCGCGTCCGGCAGACGCTCGCGGATCATGCGCGGTGCCAGGGCGAAGTGATAATCCTGAACGAATACGATCGGATCGCGCGTGCTCGCCTCTTCGACCACGGCATTGGCGAAGCGGCGATTTACGGTCTTGTACGCGGCGAAATCGCTTGCCCGGAACACCGGTCGCGTGTGCGCGAGATGACAGAGCGGCCAAAGCCCTTCGTTCGAGAAGCCGTAGTAGTAGCCTTGTTCTTCTTCACGAGTGAGCCAGATGCGGCGCAGCCAGTACGCGGGATCGTCAGGCGGAACGCGCAACCGACCATTGCGATCAACTGTTTCGCGATCGGCCGAGCCCCCGCCATGCGCGATCCACGTCCCGGCGCACGCGCGCACGACGGGCTCGACGGCGGTGACCAATCCGCTCGCGGGATGCAGCACACGCAGCTGCCCGGCATCGTCGCGCGCGTGCACATACGGCTCGCGATTCGCTACGACGACGAGTGGCGAGCCGCCGAGAAATTGCTGCACCGTCGACCGCAATCGTGCGGCGCTCCACGTCCCCTCGGCCAACTCGAGCTCGGTTTCCATGGCGAGGTGCCGCGCCAGCTCACGCAGATCCGCTGGTAGCGGCGCGAAGTCAGCGGAAGGCGGATTGAGGCCGAGCAATCGGCGCACCTGGTTGAGCAAGCGGCGTCGCGTTAGGCGCGTCGAGGCATGTGCATAACCGAACACGATGATCGCGAATAGCCAGGAGAGCAGCAGTGCCGCTCGTCGTGTCGCGTCTTCGCGCGCGGCGAGGTGCGCGAGCGAGTGCGAGACCACAAGGACCGCCTCCGGGCGTCCGTCCGGTACAGCCAGCGCGGCCATGTAGCGCGCATCGCTTCCCTGAAATGACGCAGCGCGAACGAGCGTGCCAACCGAATCGCCCACCAGCGCGCGCGTCACGATCGGATCGTTGCACAGCGGAGGCGTGGCTGCGGCAAGCGGCGCGAGCGAGGGGACGCATACGGCGGCCGCCGTCGCCCCGCTTGCGAGCAAGTCATTGACAGACTGATTGATCTCACTCGGACTATTGCGATCGCGCGCGATGTTCAGCGTGCGGCGCAAATGCGCGATCGCCACGCGAGATCGCGCGTCCATTTCCGATCCGATGTCCCCACGTCGCACGCTGTTGATGAGACCGGCCGCTGCCATGCCCGCGAGCGTGCTCCCCGCGAGCCACAGGAACAGCGCGACGACTATTGGAGTTGGTCGAAGCTTCCGTGTCCAGCGCATCGGACTCTATATAGCGTGGTTGGACAGCTGAGCCCAGTCTGTTTACTCGGCCTCAGCCGTGTGTGGACAACGGCTGCGTTTGC
>DATBKN010000300.1:0-6940 GCA_036555845.1 Gemmatimonadaceae bacterium
CGTGCGCGATGGCCAATATCGACTGAGCTCGCCGCCAGCGAGAACGATGCCTCGAACCTGATCGGGATGCCGCTGCGCAAGCTCGAGCGCGACATGAGATCCGATGATGAAGTGCCCGATGATTATCGCATCTCGAATGCCGCGCTGCGTCATGGTGCGCGAGATTGCGTCGGCGCTGCGGCTCATCCACGGTGTAGTGGCGTGGCTGACAGATTCTGCTGGCATCGGCCACCCTGCTGTTCCACCGAAACCGGGAAGGGTTACGAGCAGCGTCGTGTAATCAGCTGCATGTTTGCTGGCGAACTCCCGAAAGATGTCGCCGCTGAAGCCCCAACCGCCAATGAACACGAGTTGCCTGGCCCCTGTGCCCACACTCTCGAAGCGGCCCGCATTCGCGTCTGTCGCCGTCACATAACCGGGTGCGTAATCGTTGTTATTGCGCGAGCGATCGAGTCCTTGCTGAGCGTGAACGGCGTGACTCGGCCCGAGTATCGGCCCCAGCACGCAGCAGAGAACCAACCTAACGAGCGACGCAGGACCTCTCATCGAGCGCGAGGTCGTCGATGCCCGAGCGCTCCACCGGTAAGAGCCATGAGTGGGCAGACGATGAGAAACCCAGTCAGATACGCGATGGCGACTGCGTTGCCGGATAACACCATCAAACGGACGATGGCGACCGCGGACGTGATCGCGAGGATTGCCGCCGAACCTCTGCGCATCCTCGCGGCGGCATAGCCGCCAATACCCATCGCAATAGGACTGAAAGCGAGACTCGAGATCGTGAAGGCAATGCCGCCAGAGACGAAGAGCTTCGAGATCAGCGCGCCACTGTACGATTCCAGGACAGTTATCAGCGCGTAGACCGCGATCGCGACGACGAATACGCCGAGCCAGCGGCCGCGTCGTGCCGCGGCCCAGAGCAACGGACCGATAGAGCGCGAGACCTGGCGCCAATACCACCACAACTCGTTAGGTGGAGCTTCACTTCGCTGGCGCAGCGCGTTCTCCTCGGCGAGATCGCCGAGCAGGGCATCACTGTCCGCTTTGGGCAGTAAACGGCCGATGATCCAGATCGCCGGGCGCGGAACCATAGGTGCGGTCATGTGGCGTTTAGCCGGTTCTTGAGGCCGACTGACATTTGCCGCATTGCCTCTTGAGTCGCGCGCAGCGCGCGCTGTCCCTCGGCCTCGATGCGGAATAGCCGTTTGGCACGGCCGCCGCGTTCGGCGGTCGGTTCACCGAGCGAGGAGCTGACGTAGCCCTTTGACTCGAGCCGCTCCAGCGTGGCGTAGACCGCGCCAATAGACAGGTCGCGGCCCGTGCGCTCCTCGATTTCTCGGCGCACTGTCATGCCGTAGGCATTGGCGCCAAGACGAACCAGGGCGAAGAGGACGATCTGTTCGAGCGAGCCGAGAAGTTCACTGCGCGGCATTTGTTTTCTAAAATAGAACAAATGCGGAAGCGCGCAAGCTCAACGCAACGGGTTCTATAAGTGTCGAAGGGAAGATTCTGCATTGGCGATTTTGGAGGCATGCGAGTGCCAAGGCTTCGATCTGTGGAGGTTATTGCGTGCGCGCTGCTGGTGGTCGGCGGCGTTGGGCGCCTCGATGCTCAGAAGTCAAGTGGGCCGGCGCGCGGAACGCTGATCGTTGACGGTGGTGCTGCGACAAAAGATGTGCGAGCCAAGTTCGTCGAGCTGGCCGGCGGCGTGAATGCGCGCATCGTCGCGTTTCCCACCGGGGCTTCGTCGATCCGATTCGGCGCCAAGAACACAATCCTCGATCCGGATTCGCCACGTGACAGCCCGGAGTGGCGCGAGTACGCTTCGTATCTCAAGGATTGGTTAGGCGTGGCCGACGTGACGATTCTGCATACGCGCGACCGAACCGTGGCGTCTTCCGAGGAATTCGTTAGGCCGATCAAGTCGGCGACTGGCGTCTTTCTCGCGCCGGGGAATTCCGGACGCTACGCCGACGCGTATCTCGATACGCAGACAGAGCAGGAGCTGGCGGCGCTCCTGGCGCGCGGGGGCGTGATCTTCGGAAGCTCTGCCGGCGCGATCATTCAAGGGTCGTTTCTCGTGCGTGGACGACCAGACAAACCACTGCTGATGCCCGAGGGACGCACGACTGGATTTGGCTTTCTAAAGAACGTCGCGATCAATCCGCACCTAACGTCGGCGCAGCGCGATGCGGAGCTTGTCAACGTCGTGGATGCGCACCCGAACATCCTGGGTATTGGCGTAGACGACGACGCGGCACTGCTCGTGCGGGGCAATTCGTTCGAAGTGATCGGCGCCGGCCGCGCGGCGATCTACGACAATGTGCGACGCGATGGCGCGTGGTATTATTGGCTCAAACCTGGCGAGCGCTTCGATCTCGCGAAGTGGGAGAGGATCGTCCGATGACTATGCGGAGAGCCGTGAAACTCGTGGGCAGTAGCGTCGTTTGTTGTGCCATTGCGCTGACTGCGTTTGCCTGCGGCGCGAGGCAGCCCGAACCCGGCACAGACACGGCCTCGCCGGCGCAACAAACCCAACAAGAACAGACTGTCCCCACGATCGTCAGCCTGACATGCATGATTCACAAAACGCCGGCTCAGCTGCACGTCACGGCAAGCGGCGAGGTGCCGACGGGAGGCTGGACGGGCGCGGCGTTGCGCCGGCGAACGTACGTCGCGGCGCCTGCGGACAGCATCTGGGAATACGACTTCGTCGCAACGCCCCCCGCCGGAATAGCAACGCAAGTGATCACACCGATCACAGCCGAGGACACGTGGGCCGATTATCCGCAGTCGATCATCGGTATTCGCGTCTACGGGGTGGGGAGCGGCATCAAGGAAGCTCGCCTAACGCAATGCACGACGATGTAAGCTGCTGCCAGCAATCGGCTGGCGGCTGACGGCTGACAGCTTTGGTTGCCGTTCAGCGCACTCTCTTGGACATGTAAATGTCGGGTTTGCCCGGGCCATTCGCGTCAGGCAGGACTCCGGTCACGACGTATCCGAGCTTGCGATAAAAGAGAAACGGATGCCCGCGGCCGAGGTCGCGCAGGCCGGCGATATGCCGCGGCACGTCGTCGTACAGGTTCGTGTCGGCCAACGACGTCATCCCCGAGTCGTCGTCCGTTCCCAGCGTGACTGTGAACGCGCCACGCGCGCGCACCTCGGCCTCGAACGCTTGGACAAGGCGACGGCCGAGGCCGCGGCGGCGCTGATCGTGCCTAACGACGAGCGGGTGCAGCTCCCATACGCGGCCGTGGTACTCGGGGAGTCCGCCGATCCAACCCAGCAAAGTGTCCGACTCCAGCAGGGCGCGTGCGAAGCCTTGCGTGAGGACGTTCTGCACCTCCTCGCGGCCTGCTGCGATCGTTGGCCAGCCGCGCGGCTCCTCGAACCCTTCGACGAGAAGGAGAGCCGCCTGTTCGTGAATATCCGGCGGCTGCGTCGCGAGATCGACTATCATTGCCACTGACCGTGCCTAACGCCTACTCCGAGCGCAGGGCGTCCGTCGGATTGAGGCGGGCGGCGCGTCGCGCGGGAAGCCAAACGGCGGCCGTCGCTGCCGCGATCACAGGAACGAGCGGAGCCGCGAACGCGATGACGTTTCTTGGAGAAATGCCGTAGAGCAGCGTATCCATCAGGCGAGCGCCGAGCCATGCACCCGCGAGTCCAATCACGGCGCCCACGAGGACAACGCCGAGCCCTTCCCGCAGCACCAGTCGCAACAGCTGGGTGCGTGTTGCGCCAAGCGCCAAGCGAATTCCCAACTCACCGCGTCTGCGCGCGACGGCATAGGCGAGCGTCGCGTAGAGGCCAAGCATCGTGATGCCGAGGGCCGCAACGGCAAGGAAGGACAACCCCGCCGTGAGCAGACGGCGGGGAGCGCGAAGAGCCGTTAGGCGTTCTGCGAATGACTGTGGGCTTTGTGCACCACCGATTGGCAGGTCGGGTTCCACGGTAAGCATGGCGCGCCGAATCGCTTCCTGCACCTCACGCGGGTCTCGCGACGAACGGACGACGAGGCTTCCCCATTGCCAGAGATCCCACGTATACGGAACGTAGACTTCTTCCGGCGCCTCGGTCTCCTGGCCGAAATGCCGCACGTTGCCGATGACGCCGATCACCGTACCCACGATCGGCTCGCCGAAAGTCGGCAGCCAACGGGCGCTGTGGTACACCGTTAGGCGCTTGCCGATGGCCGCTTCGTTGGGCCACAAGCGCTGCGCCAAACGGGTATTGATGACGAGCTCCCCGTTAGGTGCTTCCGGTGTGCTTTCGCTGTACAGGCGCCCGCCGACGAGCTGGATGCCAGCCGTCGTGAAGTAGTTCGGCGTGACGCTCTTGAAGTTGGCCAGAATCTGGTTGTCCGGCTCGGTCGTTTGCCCCTCGGGCAGGACTCGAGTGGGGTACGCCGCTCTCCCGAGCGGTGCATGATTGGCAAACGCGACCGATTGGACACCCGGGACCTGTTGCACCGCATCCATGAGCCGCCGGTAGAACACGAGTGTGCGCTCGCGGGAATCGTACTTCTCCCCTGGCGGATTCACGGCGATCACGCTGAGCCGCTCCGTATCAAACCCGACCGGTGTATCGATCACTCGCTTGAGGCTCATAACGAGAAGCCCGGCTCCGACGAGCAACATCGCCGTGACAGCGACCTGTCCGCCGATGAGCAGGCGCTGAGCACGTCGCGTCGCCCGAGCGCCGCCTGGTTGGGCGCGCGCCGTGCCCATCACCGCGATCAAAGATCTTGGCGTCGCGTATATCGCCGGCAAAAGGCCGGCGGCGATGCCGACGACGATCGTCAGAAACACAGCGCCAAGGATGAACGTCGAGTCGAACTGAATTTCTGTCAGCCGAGGAAACAGGTCAGGATTTGCCTGTTGGGCGGCCCTAACGATTGCATAGGCGAGAGCGAGTCCGACGAGCGCGCCGGCTGCCGCGAGCGCAATCGACTCGGAAACGAGAAGGCGCACGATGCGCGCTCGGCTTGCTCCGATCGCGGCACGCACGGCCAGCTCGCGCGCACGCGTCATTCCGCGAACCAGCGTGAGCACCGCGACGTTGGCGCTGCCGAGGAGCAAGAGCAGCGCGGCGGCCCCGGCCACGAGCCCGATGCGCGGAACGAGGCTCTCGCCGGAACCGGCGTTTGTGAAGCTCGTGATGTACTCGCTCATGGGTACGAGAGCGGCGCGCGTGAACTCCTTGCTCTCAGCCGGATACGCTTGAGCGAGCCGCGCGACGATCGCGTTCATACGGGCAGTGGCCTGCGCGGGCGTGACGCCATCGCGCAGGCGAGCGACGACTCGGCTGTCGGCATGGTTGCCGCGCTGCCGCAGCATGCGTTGCATGCCAGGCGGAACGACGCCTAACGGCATCCAGGCCTCGGCCCATTCCGGGAAGCGGAAAGCCCTCGGCATCACGCCGATCACCGTTGCGCCGCCGTCGCCTAACGGGATCTGCGTGCCGACGATATCCCGCCGCGCGCCGAAGCGCTGTCGCCAGACTGCCTCCGACAGGACGACCACGCGGCCTTCTGCCGCGACGCCGGCGCCGAACGCGCGGCCCAGGAGCGGCGTCGCGCGCAGCGTCGCGAAGAATGGTTCGTCAGCATACGCCGTCGTCATGAGCTCAGGTCCCGACGGCTGCCGCAACAGCTCCTGCGCACCGGTGACGTATGCCATTCCGACGAACACATCCGAGGCTTCAGACCAATCCTGCACCGTCGGATAGGAAGCGAGACGCCGTCCTTCCCCTTGATCCGCCTCGAACAGAATGGTGAGCTGGTCGGTGCGCTCGTAAGCGAGCGGTTCGAGCAGCGCGCGTTGCGCGATGGCCAACGCGGCCAGACCAACTCCCGTGCCGATGCCAAGCACGAAGATGCTCACGATGGTGTATCCCGGCGAGCGCCACAGCTGCCGTACGAACTGGCGCACGACCGCTGTGGCTTGACGCATGATCAATCGACCTAGGTCGCCTTGAGCGTTCCCTCGACGAGCTGTGCCATCCCGACGCCCTCGGCCTCGGCCTGGAAATTCATCACGGTGCGATGGCGCAGGACGTGGTACGCGCAAGCGCGCACGTCGTCGAGATCCGGAACGGGGCGCCCTTCCATGGCTGCACGGGCCTTGGCGCCTAACGTGAGGAACTGCGAGGCGCGTGGCCCGGCGCCGTAGCTGACGTATTTCTTGATGTCCGCCGTGGCGTTCTGATCGTGCGGCCGAGTAGCGCGTGCGAGCCGAACGGCGAAGTCGACGACTGACGGCGGTGTGGGGATGCGCCTAACGAGCTGCTGCATCTGCAGCACCTGGTCGCCCGTCAGCACGGGCCGGATCTCCGCAATCGTCGCGCCGGTTGTCGACGTCACGATCTGCTCTTCTTCAGCCTTGGACGGATAGTCCAATCTGAGCTCGAACATGAAGCGGTCCAGCTGCGCTTCGGGAAGGTGGTATGTGCCTTCCTGCTCGATCGGATTCTGCGTCGCGAGCACGAAGAACGGATTCGGCAGCTGATACGTCTGCGCAGCGACAGTCACGGTGCGCTCTTCCATGGCCTGCAGAAGTGCTGCCTGCGTCTTCGGCGGTGCGCGGTTGATTTCGTCAGCCAGCACGACGTTCGCGAACACGGGTCCCTTCACAAACTTGAACATGCGACGCCCGGTCGCGTGATCCTCTTCGAGCAGCTCCGTTCCGGTGATGTCGCTAGGCATCAGGTCCGGCGTGAACTGAATGCGTGAGAAGGAGAGGTCGAGCGCCTGAGCGACCGTACGGATCATGAGCGTCTTCGCGAGGCCCGGCACGCCAACGAGCAATGCGTGGCCACCAGCGAGGATCGCACCCACAAGGTTCTCGATGACGTCCAGTTGGCCGATGATACGGCGGCCGACCTGGGCAATCAGAGTGCGCTTGGCTGCAGCGAGTTGTTCGAGCAGCTCGCGATC
>DATBKN010000301.1:0-7446 GCA_036555845.1 Gemmatimonadaceae bacterium
CAAATTGGCAGTGGTCGGATCGTCAAAAGCGATTCGCTGGGCTATTACCGCTTCGAAAACCTGAGCGCCGGCATCGTGCGCTTCACGGTGCGTGCGGCTGGTTTCCATCTCGCGCAGTTCACGTATGCTCTCGCCAACGGCGAGCACATGGAGCGCGACATCGAGCTGGATTCGACAACGGTTGTCTTGTCTGACAAGCCCGCCCAGGTACTGCCTGAGGTTGCCGTCGAGGTTGCCCCGTCGATGGGTCAACGCTATCGCGATTTCGAGCGACGCAAGGCGACCGGCCGTGGACATTACCTCACGAGGACACAGATCGAACAAAAAGGCGCGAGCACTCTCGCAGACGCACTGCGCGACTTGCGCGGAGTGGCCTTGGACTGCGCGGGGACGGGCTGCGCGGTGCGCATGGTGCGCGCCCCGGCACGTTGTGCGCCCGAGTACATCGTCGACGAGCGCACCGACAACATGTTCGGGCCCTCGGTTCCGATTCGCGACATCGAGGCCATCGAGGTCTACCTCGGACCGTCGGATGTACCAGGCGAATTCGCGGGCTCGAATTCAGGGTGCGGCGTTGTCGTGATCTGGACGCGATCGGGACCGCCTAGAAAGAGGGGGTAGGGGTAGGGGTAGGGATAGGGGTAGAGACGATAGGGATAGGAAGATCGTTCTCGTTAGGATTGGGTACGCGCACGTGTGGCGGTGGCCTTATCATGCGCCATGTCAACTCCGCACAGGCATATCCGCGGCTACCGCAACCTGATCGTCTTCAACAAGGCTGTCTCACTGGTCGGCGCTTCCTATGCCGTCGCGAGAAGCCTTTCTCAAGATGAGCGCTTCGAGTTGGGCAGTCAGCTGCGACGCGCAAGTACTTCGATCCCACTTAACATCGCAGAGGGGTCGGGGCGCATGAGTCAACCTGACTACGCTCGGTTTCTATCCATGGCACGTGGGTCACTGTTCGAAACCGAAGCGTGCTGTGTGATAATCAAATCGCTCGACCTTGCTCCCACCAAAGAGATCAGCGATGCGATGAGTCTCGCGGACGAAGTTGGCAGGATGTTGACCGTTATGGTGCGACGGCATCTGAGCGGGCTCGCCTAACGCACATCACGTCCTTCCTACCCCTACCCCTACTCCTACCCCTACTCCTACCCCTATCTCTTAACGCGAACCTCGCGCGCGCCGGGGACGAGCGGCAGTGTCTGCGTCTTCCCGCCTGGCCAGCGCACCCACAGCGAGTCCGCACCGTCGGGCAGCGCCAGGACGCTCGTACTGCCGTCCATGGACCAGTAGCCCGTTCCCGCGCGCACTTCGCGCACCGGCCCGGCTCGCCCCTTGGACATCACGCGCAACTGCGCGCCGATCGCAAGCGGATTGGCCGCGCTGCCTTCGAGCCTAACGCGAACACCCGGGCGTCCGGCGACATTGCGGAAGAGTCGCGTGAGCGTCCCGTTTTGCGAGACGGCGAGATCAGGCCGCGCATCGTTGTCGTAATCCGCCGTCGCCGCGCCCCGCTGGTCACCGAGAACCGACACGCCGGAGCGCCGCACGCTCAGCGCGCTGAAGCCACCGTTGCCGTCACCTAACAACACCACGCCCGCTCCCGCGTCGAATCGCATCGTGCTGATTTCAGTGGGAAAGAAGTTCTGGCTCAGAAAGAGGTCCTCGCGCCCGTCGCCGTCGAAATCAGCCACGACCGGACAGCTCGCCGGCGCCATCTGACTCGCTGCCGGAAGCGCGCGCGCCTCGAAGCGCGTCCCGCGATTGAGGAACAGCGTGTGGTCGAACGTCGTCGCGCCGACGCGAACCGCCGACGACGCGGCGTCGCCCAGGATCGTCGCCACGTCGGACTTGGCGTAGTCGGCGTAGGTGCCGATGCGCCGCCGCACGTTAGGCAGCGGCACCGTGACGCGCGAAAAAGACTCCGTCGGCATCTCCGCGCGGGTCGTGGAATCGTATTCTGCCGTCAATAGCGCCAGCGCATTGTCGACGCGGCCGACCCAGAGCGCGTACGGGTGCGCGGCGCTCGCACGCCACGGAATGTTGCGCCCCCAGCTCGTCGCCACGAGATCGAGCTTGCCGTCACCATCGAAGTCTCCGGCTGTGACGCCTAACCAGCGGCTCGAGATCTCCGCCAGACCCATCTCGCTCGTCGCATCCCTGAGGCGTCCCTGCTCGCTCACATAGACGCGAACCGGTCCCCACTCGCTCGCAACGACGAGATCGGCCAGTCCATCGCCGTTGAGATCGGCGAAAGTCGAAGCAGTGACGAGCCCGGACCCCTTGATGATTTCGTCGTTCGCAGGATCGGGGGCGAAGTTTCCATCCGCCTGGCCGCGATACAAATGCGAGCGTTCCGGCAGCGGCCAGGCACCGGGGCTGATGCGCGCCCCAACGAAGAGATCGAGGTTGCCGTCGCCATCGACGTCGCCTAACGACAATGCGCCGACGGACGCCGAGTCGCCGGCGACGAGAGTCTGCGGCGTCCCCGGTCGTCCCGCCGGCGCCGGAAACGACAGCACGCGAGGAATCGCCACGGCATCGGCCGCTGACGCGGCCTCGTAATTCGCCTGCGACGCGATGAGCGTTACCGCGTCCCCGCGCACGAGAGGCAGCACCGTCTCTATATCGCCGGTCGTTGGCGCTGCATCCGCCCGGACGAATCCGGCTGGCGTGTTGCGCAACACCGTTAGGCGCCCGCCGCGTCCGCTGCCGACAACCAGGTCTTCACGCCCGTCTCGATCGACGTCGATCCAGGAAACGCCGGGGCCGAGCTGCGAAAAGCGATTCGGAATGAGCGGCTGCCGCGCATAGTCCTCGAACGCCGTCTCGACATGATTGTGCCCGCGCAGCGCCGACGTCGCGTCGCTGAAAAGCCTTCCGGCGCTGTCGACGATGGCATTCCCGTTAGGCACATCGGTCGCGCCGGCTTCATCGATCTCATACAAGCGATTCGGGCGAGCCCCTTCGATGCGCGAGCGCTTCCCATTCCGCCAGCGAACCTCCAGCGTCGCGCTGCTGTCCTTCCCCGTCGCGAAGCTCGCGAGCGCCTCGCTGCCTGAGAGGTAATAGCCGCCAACAGTCACTTCGCGCGATTGCACAGGCAACGATGGCGCGCGCACTGTGACAACCGCTCCCGTCGCCCCAGTGTTAGGCTTGGCGCCGATCAGCCGCACGGCGATGCGCGCGTTGCTCGTCTCGTTCCGGTAGACGACAGGCGGCTCGCCCAGGCGCGTCACGACGGGGTCGATGTCCCCGTCGCCGTCGAAGTCCGCCAGAACGATCGCGTGCGAAATCGCCGAGTCTGTGCTGAATCGCCATTCGCGGCTCACGTCCGCGAAGGTGAGATCGCCGCGGTTCCGAAAAGCCACGTTAGGCACCTTCAGCAGCGGGAACTCTCCCTGCTCCCGGTTCCATGCCACGCGGGGAAAGGCGTTGCGGATGCGGTCGTACGCATCGGCGTCGCGCACATCCCAGCGATGGCCGGCGACGACAAGCAGGTCTTCGTACGCGTCGAGATCCACGTCTACGAACGCGGAACCCCAGGTCCAATCCGTCGCCGCGACGCCGGCGAAGTCAGCGATCTGCGACCACGTGCCGTCGCCGCGCCCGACCTGTAGCATGTTGCGCATCCACTGCGCGCGATCGAGCGACGCGCCGATCGTCTTCGGCAGCGGCGTGTGCGTGGGAATGTGTCGCTGCCGCGCCGCGCGCGTCGGGCTCAACATGTCGGCAGTGAAAAAATCCACCGCCCCGTCCCGATTGATGTCGGCGAAATCCACGGACATGCAGGTGTTGCTCGTCGCGCGCACGGCTGCGCGCGGCACCATCCGGAACTTCCCGCGACCGTCATTCAACCAGAACTGATCGGGATCCTCGAAGTCGTTGCAGACATAGAGATCGGGGGCATGGTCGCCATTCACATCGTAGAATCGCGCGGCGAGCGAGAAGTAGTCCGGGGCTTCGCGGAGCGGCGCGCCGTCCTCGTCGAGCCATTGCTCGCCTGTTGTCGGCTGCGCCGTGAAGTGGCCGGTTCCGTCATTGAGATAGAACAGATCACGTTCGGCGCGCTGTGACCTAACGATACCGCCGAGATCCGGACGGTCTTCGATGCGGAACTCCTTCGTCCACTCCGGCAGCACCTGATACGTGCCGCCGATCTTCTTGACGACCTGATCGAAGGCACGCGCTTGCGGCGGGAAAGCGTCCTGCGCGTTGCGCACTTTGTACGTCGCGACGTAGAGGTCGATGTCAGCGTCGCCGTCGACGTCAGCGAGCGTGAGCGTCGTCGCCGCAAAGCCGCTATCCAGTCCGCTCCCGGCCGTGATGTCAGTGAAATGACCCTTGCCGTCGTTTTGGAAGAGACACAGCGGGCCGCCTAACGTGCCGACGAGAAGATCCAGATCGTTGTCGCCATCCACGTCGGCCAAGGAGGCACCAGTCGTCGCTCGGCCGCTCAACTTGACGCCGCTGCTGTCTGTGAAATCGCTGAAGCGCATGCCACCCACGTTGCGATACAGCGCGGCGGGCACCTCGACGGAGGCCAGGAACAGGTCGACGCGACCGTCGCCATCTATGTCGCCCGTCGCGGCGCCCGCCCCGATGAGCAGGTTGCGATTGGCAAGCGCTCGCTCGTCGTCCACGATGTTTGCGTGCGTGATACCCGTCTCGTTAGGCCCGAGCGGCGTGAAGCCGGCTCTACCGCGGCTCGGCACAGCGAGCTGGCGCCAGCGGTAGCCCTGCTCCTGGTGCCACTCCACGTTGGGCGGCTTTTCACAAGCGGCGATGGCGATCAGCGCCGCCAGGACCGCGATGCGCCTCGCTGTCACAAGCCTAACGGGCCCGCAGACGCTGGAGGACCCGCTCGCCGATGCACTCCCCCTGCGTCATGCCGTTCACCACGGCGGGCATGTAGTGCACGCCGGCGTACACGCGAGAGATCGCGACTTCTTTGAGGGCCGCGGTGAAATTCGCGAACTGGCGGGGCGGCTGCCCGATATCGACCTGCGTCGAGTCGGCGAAGGAGATGCTGTCGCCTAACAACGCGATCAACACGCGCACGGCGGCCGCGGACTGCACCGAATGCCCCGACGTGTATTCAGGAAACGGAGGCGTTGGAATGATCGAGTTGAAGTTCTTGTCCAGCGTGCGGTCCAGGTAGCTCACTGGCCGAACGACGAACGAGCGGTACTTCTCCTTCCAGCAGCCGATGAACGCGTCGGCGATCGCGATCGACGTGAGGGCGTACAGTTCCGTCGCCTCCGCAGCGGTCAGGTCGCGGCGATCGATCATCTGATTCACGACGCTGATCCAGTGAAATCCAGGCGTGCCGGTCGCGATGGGATTGTCCGCCCAGAAAAGTGCGATCTGCTTCTTTTCCGGTGTCATCGCGTGGACGGAGTCGGCGAACTCCTTCCCCATCATCCAGAAGTCGGATCCTTCGCGCTCGGAGTATGCCGGCGGCGCGGGCGGCCGACATTCATCGCCGTCTCGTAAGGCAAAGGTCCGTATCTCACCCCAGTACGGCTCCGTGGGGCGCACAGGATTGAACGTGGGCAGCGTGGTGCCCGCCGAATTCTTGGGACGATTGGTGAAGACGAAGCGCTCGCCCGCCCGCTCCAGCTCCATCGCCACGCCGGGGTTCGTCGGTGCCACCAGATCGCTTTCACCCGACAGCATGATCGGGACGAACTGGTCCTGCGTAATCGTGTTCTCCCACTCCTCGTGCTTGCCCGAGGGAGCCCACGTGCGTTTGCGCGTCGCGAAGAAACCGTCCGTCTCTGCCCAGGCCAGAATGCTCGTGCCTAACGAGCGTCCATGGGCCATCGAACGCTCAGCGAGAAGGTTGCTCACGCCGCCGGCCTTACGCCCCTCCGTCTGTGCCGCGGTCAGCGAGTCGATCGTGCGCCGCGTGCTTGCGAACCCGTCCCGGAAGAGCGAGTCGAGCACGACGCGCACGGCTTCCGCGGCGACGATCGCTCCGTCAACGCCATCGGCGGGCGGCGAAGGGATTCCCGTTAGGCCATTGAGCTTCGGTGCCAGCGAAGCCAGGCCGCTGCTCGGATCTGCAGCGTATCCTTCATACAAGGCCAGGGCCCCATACGCGGATATGCGCGAGGCAACCGGTGGTCCAAGTCGCTCACTGCGTACGAACGACAGGGATGACCTGAGCCACTGAGCCACATATTGTGGATCGGGCGCTGGCGCCTGTCTCGCACAACCGATTACCAGTGTACTTGCAACTATGATAAGTGTCCGACGCATGCTCATCATGCCATTGACCGTGCCACCGACAAGCTATCGTACTGTTAATGCCGTGCGCAGCCCTATGAGGTCGAACGCGAGACTTCTGTCACTCCGCCTGGCCCTGATCGCACCGCTGCTCGCCGCGCTCACGGCATGCGGCGGCGATGCCGGCGATGCCAGGCCCACGGACGAGAAGCACGCGGCGCCAGCATCGCCGAACCAGATAGCGATCCGCGATTCGATCAAAGCGCGCGCCAACGCGCGCTTCGCGGCCAGGCCGGACACGTTAGGCATGCGCGCCGATTCCGCCCGCGTGCTCGGCGCGCCGACGGCGAATCTGTTTCTCGTTGTGACGAGCGATTTCCAATGCCCAGCGTGCCGCGACCTCGCGCTGAATGTGCTCCCGGAATTGCGTAAAGAATTCGTCGACAACGGACGCGTCCGCCTCGCTTTCATCAATAGTCCGCAGGACCGCCACTTCAACGCGCGCTTCGCGGCACTCGCGGCGCTGTGCGCCGGGACCGCAGGACGATTCTGGCAGATGCATGACCAGCTCTTCGTCAATCAGGCGAGTTGGGAGCGCCTTCCCGACCCGCGCGATTTCTTTCAATCGCTCGCCGTAACTGCTGGTGTACCGGCGAACGTGTACAGCGACTGCATGTCGCGAAATCGGATGCTGCACCAGCTCTCGGAAGACATCACACGGAGCCGCGAAACGACCGATGGCCGCGTCCCCGTTGTGTTTGTCGGAGACCGACGGCTGGAGCAGAAAGAGCTGACGCTGGAAGGAGTTAGGCGCGCCGTGCTCAAGGCCCTGGGAGACAAGTAGGCCAAGGTGCGCCGCGCCACGCCCGGTCAGGTCGGCGTTTATTGTAGATTGCAGCGACCCGCGAGCCCCCGCGCACCGAATCCGATTCGACAATGCCACCGTCCAGACTCGCTCTCGTCCTTCTGCTCCTGCTTCTCGCCTGTCAAACGCGAGAAAAGGCAGGTACGCAAGTCGCCGTCGCCAGCGCCGAGGCCCCCGATACGTCCAAAGCCGATCCGCGTCTGGCGAAGGCCGACGTGTCACGCATTCAAGGCGCCGCAACCGCGAAAACATGGCTCGTCATCGTCAGTGATTTTCAGTGCCCCTTCTGCAAACAGTGGCATGACTCGTCAGGCGAAGCGATACGCCGCGAGTACGTGACGACAGGC
>DATBKN010000302.1:0-4870 GCA_036555845.1 Gemmatimonadaceae bacterium
CGTTGTCTTGTTTTTGAATCGCTTCGGCGACCAGCGCGTCTGCCCACGCCGCGTGCTCAATGAGACGGTGGATCTGTTCCAACAGCATCGCGTTGTCGAGCTACGTTATCCCGATGATCTCACGCGCCGCATTCGCTTCTCGCTCGCGGCTTCGACGAACTGCATAACGAGTGGGTGCACCTCGATCGCGTCACCCGCTGGCTGTCCGTCTGGTCCCACGCCCACGCTGGCGCGCAAGGCGCGCCGCTCCGGTTGAAAGAGCGTCGCGACGAAGAACGGATGTGCAAAATGCTCGAGCGCGCGGACTTCACCGCGATCATCGCGCGCCGCGCAGCGCAGACCGCGTGCTTCGAGGCGCTCCATGTAGTCCGGATTGATTCCGTAACGGCAGTGGTACTCTTCGCGGTCGCCGCCACCGGCGTACAGCGCGCCCAGCCTCGTCCCCGGTACTCCTTCGATCGGTGCGCTGACCTCGACGAGGTCGCATGTGAGCGGCGTAATCGCGAGCAATTGCGCTGTTGGATCCGTCTCCGCGTGCTTCGCGTCTGCATCGCCGAGCACGTTGCGCACGAACTCGAGCACCGCGTGCTGCAGACCACCGCACGTGCCGAGGAATGGTGTTTCCGTTTCCCGTGCATAACGAATCGCCGCCAGCGCTCCTTCGGTCTTTGCGTATGGCGATGCTGGCGCACACCACACGCCATCGGGGACACCGGTGACTTCAGTGAAGTGCTGCGAACATTCCGGCAGCAGGCTCGTATGCCACCATTCCCAGGACAGATCCGGCCACGATGTCTGCTGGATACGCGCGAGCGAAGTGTCTATCCCTTCGTGCGCAGTGACGCCGCGATCGAAATCGCCGATAATCGCCAGGCGGATCATAGGGTTCTATGATATAAAACGAAGACACGTCGCGCAGCGTTGGCTCGCGCAACTTGGTGATCGACCTCACGTCTGCCCTCTGCGCGTGTAGCCCAAGCCGCGAACGATCTTCGCTGTCGTAACTGCTTGGCCCGCATGTCTCGCCGCGTGCTCCGCCGCGTGCGACAGCAGCCCGAAGACGTTACTCGGCAGCGCAGCGCGACCGACGCTACGCGGCACAAAGAGTTGGTCGCCGCGCGTCTCGCGCAGCTGATCGAGAGCGACGTCTATCGCCCGGTCGGCGTGCTGCAGCAGCGCTGGGACGTCGTTTGGCGCCAGCGATGGGTCCCGTTCGGACGCCAGGGCCCCGCGTTGCTCGGCGCTCAGTTGCTTCCCGCGCGCGTACGTCAGCAGGCGATCGAGACTGCCCGCTATATGCCGCATGTGAAAGCCGATCGATGCCGCTCCACCGGGCGTCAGCCACACCTCCTGACTCGTTAGGTCCTTCGTCGCCGCGGTCAGCTCCTCCTTGACGTTGAGCAGCGCGTGCGCCGCGGCCTGCAATTCAGGGATGATGTCAGGTACCGGGCCGCGGAGCCACGGCTCGCTCATCGAGCGCCGGAGGCCAACGGAACCGAGCGCGCTTGCAACTCCTCGGCGGTGAGTCCGAAGAGCGGCGGCGTAGCCACGTCGAGCATGCCTAACATGAGATAGATCTGCCCGCGATGATGCGCCTCGTGCTCGACCATCGCGCGCAGCCACTTCCACGTCGTGATCGGCGTGCCGGCCGGCGTCTGGCACTTGCGCTGCAGATCCTCGTCGGACAATTGCGCGAACAAGTCGACCGATTCGGCGTGCAAGCGGTCCATGTAGGCAAGCACCGCATCGCGGCCTGAGGCCAGCTCGGGGCCGCAGCCCTGATAAGCGCTCGGGCGGCCATTGACAGTTTCCGCGTACATGTAGCGTTCGACGGCGGGGAGGTGCCGCGCGAGGTCGCCTAACGTGAAGCGCCCCTGCTTGTAGGACCACTCCAGCCGATCGTCGGGGATGCACTGCACCACTCTGCGCGTACGTCCGCGAATGTTGCGCCAATACTCGAGAAACGATGCAATCGTGCGGATCTCCATACGATGCCTCCGGTCCTGCGTGTAGTGTACCTAACGACTACGGCAGACGCGCGACCGCTACCGCGAGTGTGTCGGCTCGGCCGCGCACTCGTTGCGCGTCAGCTGCGGCGCCAGTGGCGGCCAGAGCGTCGGCACGCACACGCAGCAACTCCACCCATGCACGCACGCGCTCTTTGTCACCAATTAGCTGCACGGCGGTGGCGGCGTCGACGCGCTCGATGAGCGGAGCCATCGCCGCACCGCCAAGTAGCGCGCCGATCTCCTGATCCGCCTCGTTGGCGATCTCAGTCGCGGAATCAGCTTCACCGGTCAGCCGCTCGCGTAGACGCCGCGCCGCGGCACCCGCCTGCTGGATCAGACGCAGGATATAGTCGCGTCGCTCAGTCAACATCTGTGCGTGGCTTCTGTGGGACGATCATGAGGACCAGTATTCGCGCGCGATGTCGCGCGAGCAGATACTCGACGAGATCACCAATGATAAGGTGCGGCCGACCGCGCCCTCGGTTTACGACGCGACAGTGCAGCACCTGCGCCGAGGCGTCCCACTCGACGTTGACGGTCCCCTTTCGATCCGGTTTCACGCCGCGAAGCTTGGCCCAACCAGGAGTGCGGCCTGGCTGATGTTGCTTCAGTACCTCCAGGCCGTGCTTCTCGAGTCGTGGATCGCCTGCGATGGCCTCGCGCAGACTCGTCCCGCGCTTGCAGTAGACCTCGACGAAAGTTTGCATTGAGCCGTGCCTAACGATGTACTCCAGCGCGCCTGAGCCTCTTCCCTCGCGCCAGGCTCATCCGCCGGCTGTCCGAAGCATAGCGTCACGACGCTCGATTAGGCACACCCTTCGACGAGGTCTACGGCCGGACGGCGGCCGGCGTGATACCGCTCGACCACCTTTCCGTCAGTCTCGAAGACGATGCGATGCAGCGTGTCACCCGGTTGCTCGATGATCACGTAATGCCCCGTCGGACCCGTGTACTTGTGCGGTTGCACCTGAGCACGCGGGCCATAGACCGACAAGACGCGCGACTCGGCATCACCAATTCCAACGCCCTCTTTCGTTCGGACACCCTTTTCGGTCACGTCAACGCGTCCGACACTGTCTTCCAGGATCATGACGCTGACGCCTTTGGGAAGGAACTTGGGACTCACGTAGTCGCAAGTCTCATTGATGTCATACGCGGGGCGAAGAGTCTCGCCGGCCGCTTTGCTCAGCTCCGCCAGCGTCATTCCAGCGCGGACGGGACCTATGCCGCGTTCATCCACGGTCCAACTGGCCACCGAATCAGGAGATGTGCTTTCCTTGGGTGCCGGGGCGGCAGCGACTGTGTCTGTCGCGCGCTCGGTCCGGCGCTCGCATGCGGTTGAGCTCAGCAAAAAGGCGAGCAGCAGGAGGCGAGTTGCTCTGGCGGTCTTTGGAGTCACGCCTAACGTGCGTGCGAAGTTCATGCCGCCCGCGACTCCAGGCCGACCTATTTGACCACTGTACCGAACCGGGCCGCAACTACACGTCTGATGTGCCCCTCGAGGGCACCCGTCGAGCCACATTTGACAGGAGGCTTGGAACTCCCTTGAAGGTCCTGCGCCGCGGCTGCGAGGGCCACTGATAGCCGCGTTCCCTTGTCGGGTACCGTGTCGACAAAGGCAATGAGGGCGAGATAGACCCGGTAGCTGTCAGCATTGGCGCCGGTCATCCCCTGGCCGCAACTCACATAACGCGAGAGCGGCGTACGTCCGAGCGATCGCATTTTCACCAGTTCCAGGTTTCCAACTACTCCCGCCGTCGAGTCTCGCACCTTCAACTCGATCTTCAGCTCGACTTCCATAACTGCGGCCGTCGCCTGGAACACCTCGAGTCGCGGCGCGGGGAACTCGGACCGGATCGCTATGGTGTCGAGCGCGATGACATTGGGGTACGCCGGGAGCCAGACGCGAGCGCGATACGGCTGCGCGGCGAGCGACGACGCCGCAGTGGTCGCCAGCAAAACGGTCGCTGCGCAGACAAGACGGCGCCCGCGCAATGATCGCAGCAGGGTTCGCTCCGTGCCTAACGAGCGCATCATACCTGCCCCCTTAGACCAGCATCTCGAAGTACACGAGCGGCGTCCCTCGGTATGTCACTCGACCAACCTCGCGAAAGCCGCACTTCGCATAGAATGGTCCCGCTCCCGCCGCGGCGTCATAGGCGTCGAGCCGGATCGCGTCGCCCGGCCAGTCGCGCGCCAGATCGCGAGCCTCGTCCACGCACAGACGTCCAACCCCGCGTCGCTGCGAACTGGGTGCGACGGCCATGTCGGTCAGGTACAACGGCCGCTTGCACACCGTAAAGTAGCTCGTATCGATCGCCCACGGCTTCTTCGTCGCGAGCCGCAGCGTCGCGACAAGCTCGTCGCCCCGCCGCATGACGAATACTCGCGACGTGCGCATTGCGTGGAGCACGCCACGCTCGGATACGGCCGACGACCAATGTCCCGGACCGTATTCGCGCGTGAGCGTGTCCGCCGCCGCCATGCGCAGCGCCGCGATCGCCGCTGCATCCTCCGCCGTCGCGAGCACGAGCTTGGACGCGCGCGGTGTGACGTTAGGCGCTTGCCTGGAGCGGGAGACTGGTGAAGGCATGGCGGGCAGGAGCCGTACGATTCTCGTTAAGCGCCGTTCGTCGAGGATCGTTTGATGGCGTCTCGAATGCGCGCGATCTGACGCAGATGCACGATGTCGTGTCCTGCCTGGTTGAGGATCATCTGCTCGATGCTCTCTTCGCCGCGTTCCGAGTGCAAACCAACGCGCTGCCGCTCAGCCACGGACGTTTGCTCGAGCAGCCGCAGGGTCGAGTTGCGCAGTCGTTCGAAGTCCGCGAGCGCTTCTTCGACGTCGGCTTGCTCATAGT
>DATBKN010000303.1:0-2307 GCA_036555845.1 Gemmatimonadaceae bacterium
GGGACGGACGTGATCACGATCCGCGATCGGGCGGGGAAGCGCGTGGCGGAGCCGACGCACTGGGGGCTCATTCCCTCGTTTGCCACTGACAAATCGATCGGCAACCGGATGGCCAACGCGCGGTCCGACAGCGCGTTCGAGAAACCGGCGTTCAGGCGGGCGATCATGGCGCGTCGCTGTCTGATCCCGGTGGACGCGTTCTATGAATGGCAGGTGGTTCCCGGCGCGCGGACGAAGCAGCCGTGGGCCGTGCGGCTGCAGGGCGGCATGCCATTCACGTTAGGCGGGATCTGGGAGTACTGGCGCCCCAACGACGAGGAGCCCGGCGTCGTGAGCTTCGCGGTGCTGACGACCGATCCCAACGCCGCGCTGGCGAGCATTCACGACCGCATGCCCGTCATCGTGCCGCCTAACGCATGGCGCGCGTGGCTCTCGTCCGACACGCCGGCACCGAAGGTGAAGGACCTCATGCGCAGTTATCCGTCCGAAGAGATCGAGTCCTGGCGTGTGTCGCAGAAGGTCAACAGTGCGGACAACGATAGTGCGGCGGTGCTGGAGCCGATCGAAGAACGGGCGGCGCAGAAGCAGGGGGATTTTTTCACGTGAGAGCAAGGAGAAACCAAGGAGCTTTGTGTGGCGAGTGTCGAGTGCCGGTCTCGAGCACGGAATGTTGTATACGCCGTTCTCCATGCCCCGGATGAGTTGAACATGTCGTGCTCGAAGCTCGAGCCTCGGCACGCGATTACCCGAAGCTCCCTGCTTTGGTCTTGAAGCTGGCACCACGTTGAATCTGAACAGCATAACGTCGCCGTCTTGAACGACCTGGTCTTTCCCCTCGCAGCGCATCGCGCCTATCTCACGCGCGCCCTTGCATCCACCTAACGAGACGAACTCTTCGGCGCCGACTGTCTCGGCGCGGCAAAGCCGCGCTGAAATCGGAGTGAATCGTCCCGGCCGCGGTCGGAGCGGTCTCCCGGCGTAAGTCGTCCAGGCGCGGAGCTCCGGCCCGCCGGCGGTGAAACGGGCGCAAGCCGAGGAGGTGATAGCTGGCGTGAATGCGGCGATGGAGCCTGCCGAATCGACGCCTAACGAATGGAGCAGCGTGACCCGCTCCTCGCTCGACAATTCGGCTCGCTCGGCTTCGATCTTCGCGGAAAAAGGGACGATCTCGGCGTGCTCGGCCTTCGCGGCGACGGCCGCTCGTAAGCCGCTGAGGTGTGGCCCCTCGTGCCGTGCAACTCAGGGATAATGCGCGGCGTCGGCCTTGGCGCAGTCAGAGCTGAAAGAGCGTTAGGCGCGACCAAATCTACCGTGCTGCATACTTTTGATGCGGCGAGATCGAGAAAACGCATTAATCTCAGCGCGTGAATCCGATCCCTCGTCTCAAGGTCAGCGGCAAGGCGCACGAGCTCACGCTGCGGCTATTCGAACAAACTCGCGCCAAGGCATGGGCGCACGAGCCGGTCCTGCGCGAGCGGCTCCAGCGCTCAGCGCTAGCCGTGCCGCTGCACATCACACGCGGCGCGCGCGACGAAAACCGCCACAACTTCGCTCGCGCGCTCGATGCGGCGCTGGGCGCATTGCGCGAGCTTGCGTACTCGCTCGTCGTCGCGCGCGACCTGGCGCTGCTGACAACGTCGACCTACGCCACGCTCGAAGCTCGCGCCGCGGAGCTGGACCGTATGCTCGTCGGCTTGCGTCACAAGGTTCGCTCGTCAGGCACGTCCTTTCGAGGGCGGGCGCGTCGAGCTCCCGCGGTGCTTGCGCGTCAAGTGGTCCAACCTGATCGCGCGGCGCAACCCCTGACGCCAGACCTCGGCGCGCCGCTTGGCATCAGGTAAGACGCTATCGATGGTGAACTTGGTTGGGTCGAGCGATTCGGTGAGCTCGTTCCACTCGAGCGGTGTGGAGACGGGGCCGGGCTCGCGAGCGCGCAGCGAGAAGGCAGCGGCGACGCTCTTCCCGTAGTCGTTCTGGCCGACATCCACGTAAACGGCGTTAGGCGGACGCTGCTTGAGCGGACGCAGCAGCGTCGTGTCCGTGGGATGCCGCGCATTCACGTGATGCGCGATGAGGTCCGCGACAACGCGCGCCGTCGCGAACGAGGTGCGCGGCGGAAGCGGCAGGTACACATGCATCCCACGCCCACCCGACGTCTTGACCGATCCCGTTAGGCCCAGCTCGGTCATTACCTCGTGGATCCAGCGCGCTGTTTGGACAACGAGCGCAAAGGACGACTCGGGCCCTGGATCGAGATCGAGAATCGCATAGTCGGCGTACCTGAGGGTTCCGATGCGCGAGTGCCAT
>DATBKN010000304.1:0-6668 GCA_036555845.1 Gemmatimonadaceae bacterium
CCCAGAGCTGGGAGTGGCAAGCTGACCTGAGCGGCCGGCTACTAGCGATCGCCGGCCTTCCGCTGGACGGCGTTGCGGAGTTGGTACTGCAGGATGTCGAGACGGGCGCGGTGCTTTGGAACGCAATCGTAGGCCGGCACGCGCAGTCTGGCCCGGCGGGTCGCGTGGTTCGCCTTGGTGTGCCGGTGCAAGAAGGGCGCGGTTACCGTCTCACAGCGACCTATCGCGCGTCGCATTTGCGTGTCGGTGCGACGGCTGTGGCGATGGTGCTCCCCAGCCGATCGTGAGCGTCGCAGGGTGCTAGCGGTGGCGGCGAAAGCCGAGACGCGCCGCCACGAAGCTAGCGTAAAGCGCTCGTTCGACCGATCATCTTCCCTCGGTTCTCTCCAGTCGGAGTCACAACCGCAGGGGGTTAAGTGTTGTGAGGGCAACGGGCAAGTCCGCGGGGTCGAGAACTCCCAAGCGTCAGCCGCCGGCCACACGTTCGGTGACGCGTGAGTCAGCCGCCGCATTCCCGTGGGGACTTGAGCTTCCGCTCGTCGGCCGGCGCACGGAGATCGACGTCATGCGGCTCGCTCTCGACCACGCCTACGAAGGGAAAGGACACACCTATTTTCTGACGGGCGACAGCGGCGTCGGCAAGACGCGACTGCTGGAGGCGATCACCGCCGAAGCAGAAGCACACGGTTTTTCGGTCGGCGTCGGCCGCGCGTTCGCCGTCGAATCACACTCTCCATATGGAGTCATCGCCGACGCGCTGGTTCCAATGCTCAGCGCGATCGACGAGGGATCGCTTTCTGTACTCGCTCGCGGAGTCGAGAGCGACCTTCACGCGCTGCTGCCCGGACTACCCACGCGGCGCGCGAATGGGTCGGAACACGCTGGCACGGACCCCGACTTGCGAGCGCGTTTGCACTGGAACTTCGTGCAGTTCATCAAGCGCCTAACGGTACGTCGGCCGCTCATGATCGCGTTCGACAATGCGCAGTGGTGCGATCCGTCGTCGCTGGAACTGATTCACTTCCTGGCGCGACAGATTGCCGATACACCGGCACTGCTCCTCGTCGCGTATGCCACCGACGAGCCTCCAACTGTGGCGGCGCTGAGCAAGGTAGAGCGATCGCTCACATCCATGCGCGAAGCAACCGTTCGCCGACTGGAGCCGCTCACGCAGCAGGACATTGTCGCGTTGCTGCAGCGCGTCTTCGGTATCGAGCGCGATGCGGCAGAGTCGCACGCGACGATCTTGCACGCGCACACGGGCGGGAATCCCTTCTTCGTCGAGGAGACCCTCAAGGCCCTGGTCATCGATGGCCGCATCCGCAGAGTCGACGATCGTTGGGTTGCGTGGGATCTGACAGAGATCGCGCTGCCGTCGACGGTTCGCGTTGCGGTGCAAAACCGCTTCGCGGGGATTTCCGATGGTGCGCGTCGTGTGGCGGAAACTGCGGCGGCCGTTGGCGCGCGCGCGTCTCTGGAGCTTCTTGAGCGGGTCGCGGCTGTCGGCCCCGTTGCCCTCGCCGATGCGGTCGACGAGCTGTGCGCGCGGCGTGTTCTGGTCGAGACACGCAGCGCGCGATCAGCGACCTACGAGTTCGCGCACCCTATCGTGCAGTCCGCCGTGCTGGACGGAGTGACGTTGGTCCGCCGCCGCGCGCTGCATGCGAGCATCGCGGAAGAGATGATCCGCCAGCACGGCGACTCGGCGATGCAGCATGCGGCGGAGATCGCGGTGCACTTGGCGCGCGGGAGCTCGTTAGGCACCGCCGAGCGGGATCTCCGGTTCCTGGCGGCCGCCGGCCGGGACGCGCTGGCCAAGCGCGCCGATCGCGAGGCCGCACAGTGGCTGTCCGAGGCGCTGCAGATCGTCAAACAACTGCCCGAGTCGACGCTGGCACCGGCTGATTTGGGTGCGCTCGTGGAGGACCTGGCGACGGCGCGCGGCCGGGTCGGCGAACCTACGGAGGAGCTCTGGTCCCAGGCGTACGCTCTGGCACAAGCCGCTGCGGATGGCGTCGCACGAGCGCGCGTGCTCCGGCAAATGGGCCTGGCCGCGGTTGCGGCAGGGCAGGCGTCCGATGCGCTGCGGCTCTTCGGAGAGGCGGAGGATGCCGCTCGCGCCGCGGACCGGTTGGACCTGGCGATTCGGGTTCGGGTCACGAAGGGCATGATCCTGCTCTCGTTAGGCAGGCCCGACGAAGGAAGGGAGGCATTGCTCGAGATCCTACCCACAGCGGAACGCCTCGGCGACGACGCGCTGCTCGGGCGTCTGCATCGGGCTCTGCTGCAGCTCTATGGTTGGACCGCCAACGGCGCGCTGGCGCGTGAGCACGGAGCACGCGCGCTGGCGCACGCCAACGCTAGCGGCGACAAGGGCGTCGCGTGGTCGGCGCATTGGGCCATGGCGATCCTCGAAGGCTTCACCGGCAACTCCGTTGGCGTGGAATCGCATCGGCGCGAAGCCGCGCGCCTTGCGGAGCAGCTACGCTCTCCCGTGCTCCAGGCATGGACGGCCGAGATCGCGATCGAATATGCGTCGGCCGTGGGGGAATGGAGCGAAGGGCTCGCTCTGGCGGAGCGAACGATTCCTATCGCGCGCGCCGTCGCTCCGCGGACGCTCCTCCCGCGGCTGCTAGTATGGACGGGACTAATCGTCCTCGCGCGCGACGAGGTCGAGCGGGCCCGTGGACTGTTCGAGGAGGCGTGGCGGCTCTCACGCGCCGACAAAGTCGGCGACGTCTCTGCGCTCTCGGATCGGGACGTCGGCAACGTGCACAACATCATCCTCGCGCACACCGGCATGGCAGCTTACCACCTCACGTTAGGTGAGTGGGCGCGCGCGGTGATATTCGGCTCGCGCGGCCTGGCCCTCGCCGATCAATTCGGCTACGTAGTATGGCCCATCCACCGCCTGCTGCCGATCATCGCGGAGGCCTCGCTGTTCCTCCAGGAGTTCGATCGCGTGGAGGCGATCGGCAAACGCTTACGAGAGCAGTCGGCCGCGTTGGGTCATCGCCTAGGGTTGGCGTGGGCGACAGCGATCGACGCGCTCATCGCACGATTCAAGCACCAGAGCCCGGACGCGGCCGCGCGCCTACTCGCATCCGCCGAAGAGCTCGAGGCCGTTCCGTTCGTCTTCCACGCGGCGCGCCTACGACGCAACGCGGCGCAACTGCTCGAGCAAGACGGTGACACGGAAGGTGCCATCCGCGAGCTGCGCCGCGCGCACGACGTGTTCGCGCGGCTGGGGGCGGAGTTCGAGCTGCGAGGCACGCGCAGTCACTTGCGCTCGTTAGGTGTGCGTCTGCCACCGCGTGGCGCGCAAGGCGGCGCGGGCGCGCTAACGGGTCGCGAGCTCGAGATTGCGCGCTGCGTGGCGCGGCGCCTCTCCAACAAAGAGATCGCCCGCGCCTTGGACATATCCGCGCGCACGGTCAGCACGCACCTCACGCACATTTTCGAGAAGGTCGGCGTGGATTCACGTGGTGCTCTTGCCGATCTGGTACGAGAGAGTCCGCTCCTCGCCGAAAATATCACGTAGCAAGAAATGGCCGGCCGCTTTCGCGACCGGCCATTGCATGCTGTCATAAGTCCTATGGTCTGCGTCCAAACGCGAGCACCGTTTTCGTCCCAATCCCATACCCGTACTTCTCATTGATCGCCCGAACCGCGCCGGCAGCGAGGACCGCGTGCCCCTGGCCGCTCGGGTGGATGCCGTCGAGACTCATGAGCGGCCCGTACGGATTCGTCGACGTCATGAACTGCACGACGCTAAAGGGCGGCTTGAGGTCAGGTCGGCCAAACAGCTCTTCCAGATACACAATCGCGAAGTCGTTGCGTCGCGCCGTGATCGCGATGTGCTCGTTCATCTCTGCCAGAACCGCATTGACGACGCGCTGCTCGTTAGGTGTCAGCACGAAGTCCTGCACGCCCTGACCGCCGTCCGCGCACCTCAGTACGTACGGCCCGAGACCACGAGCCTTTTGCGCCAAACCGGTTGCCACGGCAGTCGGAACACGAACGGCAACGAAGAGCAGATTCTGGCTATTCTCGCAGTCGCTGCTGACCTCCACGTGGAAGCCACCCAAAAAGGCAGCCCGATCCGCGTACAGCTCAGCGCCGCGACGGAATGAGGGGAACGTGGCGACGTCCTTGATCAAACCAACGAGCACGCCACGCTTGACCTCGCGAGCCACGGTCCCGACGAGGTTCGTATACTGCGGCGCCCAAACCGAGATCGGCACGATCGTAGCGCCCGGAATTGCGATCCCCGACCGCGCGCCCATGACTTCGTTCGCGCCAAGCTCGATCGACACGAACTTGGGCTTTTGCGCTAGCGCAGCCGTGAGCTGCGTCTGTCCTGGGGCCAGGATGCGCGAGTACAGCTTCTGATAGAACACGTCCGGCTGATTCTCGGGCGTTGTGCCCAACGCATCGGACGTCCGAGCGCCGGCGATCGCGACGTTGCGGGCTGGAAGCTCGACGCCCGCTTGCAGCGGTGCGCAAGCTGCCTGCGCTGCCGGAAGTGCCGCGGCTTCACCGTTTGTCCGCGTTCCGGACGCGAGCGGAGCAACCAATGGAGCGCGGCATCCTGTCCCTGAAATCAGCGGCAGGTCCAGGTCACGACCGGCCAGGCGCGCCAGCTGCGCCGGCCACGCTTCCGACTGCATAACTGCGTTCACACCATCGGATTGCCAGCCCATGGAGATGCTGGTTCCGATCGCGACGTAACGCTCGAACACGCCGCGCCCTTCCGACTGCGTGAGGACTTCACTGCGAGGCGTTGGCAGTGTTGGTGCTGTGGAATCGCTGCAAGCAGCGATGGCCAGCGCGCACGCCAACATTGGGACCGCTAGTGTGTTGGACCGCATTGTCTCCTCCCGACCCTGTGGTGGTTTGTGGCGCTCACGGTGAGCGCGTGGCCACACAGTCGGGGAAATGCGATTCCGGCCCCATCCGACGGATGACGTAGCGTGCGGGGCAATACTACGTAGACGACCAATCAGGCCGACGTACGTTGCCGCCAGGGGTATGCGGGCGGGCCAGGCTCCGGCGCGTGCCTATCCAGTGATTGGATCTGCAGCCCCTCGCTGAGCTTTGGCGTTAGGCAGAGCGACAAGCTAGCGCAAGATCCAGAAGGCGTTGACACCCGCAAACGCACGCCACTTGAGCTGCGCCATTTCTACCGAGTTGGCGATCGCTAGTACCTGCCACGCGAACGCCCAGATGAAATAATGGTCGCCGCACTGCACGCCCTCAAACGGCGCACGACGCGCTACCACAGTGACCAAGTCCGTGGGCGAGAATTGGCAGTTGCCATCAGAATGCGTGTGAAACATCGGGAGGGGCTCTCCCTTTGAGCCCACGCAGGCTGCTCCCACGTCTCGGATGTTTTCGCTCTTGCCCGTTCGCGCCTTGCGGACGCTTTCAATGATGATGCGGTTGTATTGCCCGTCACCCGAAACGGTCTTCCAAGATTCCACGCAGTACAGCACCTCGCGGCCGCTCGGCTCACCACGATACGCCCTTCCCTGACCGGCGGCGACATCGCGCTGCCAGTCCACAATGGTCACTGTGAACGGGAGCTGCGCCGCAGCGTCTCGCAACACAGCGGTGGTTATCAGCGCCCCGATGAGCAGGTGCCTCGTCACGGCGAGTGGCATCGCGGCGAGTTCGCTTCCGCACCTGTCGTTGCTCGCCACGATTCCCGACGCACGCAACTCGTGACGTCAGTAATCGTTAGGACCGGGAGCAGGCAACGCGGGTAGATCACACACGCTTGGGGAGAAGGATCGCGGGCGCTTGTCGCATGCCGCGCCCACGCGCATGTTAAGCCGAGCGGCTCAGCGCTCTGTGAGCGCACCTCAGCCGTGCCTCAACGGTCCTCAGCAAGGGGGGCCGGCCATGCTCCGACTGCAGTTGCTCGGCAGCTTTATTCTGTCGGATACGTCGGGCGATATCATCTCTACCCCGCCGCATCGTGTCGCGCTGCTCGCTGTTCTCGCAGCGGCCGGCGACCAGGGGGTCGCGCGTGACAAACTGCTCGCCTACCTCTGGCCTGAGTCTACGCCGGCGAAGGCACGCGGTTCGCTCGAGCAGATGCTGCACACGCTGCGAGCTTCGCTTGGCCAGCCCTCCGCCTTGCGCGGGAATCCGCTTCGCATCGACGGCGATTTCGCCACGAGCGATGTGGCCGAATTTCGTACTGCGCTCAACGCTGGAGATCTCGAACGCGCGGTCGAGCTGTACCGCGGGCCATTCCTCGACGGCTTCTATGTGTCTGGCTTGCCAGAGTTCGACGAGTGGCTAGAGAGCGAGCGAGCGCTGCTCGCAGCGCGTTACTCTAGTGCCCTCGAGCGCCTGGCAACTGACGCGACTGCACGCGGTCATCACAATCGCGCTGTACAGTACCTGCGCGCGTTAGGCTCGGCGCTGCCCTTGAGCGGCCGCGTCACATGCCAGCTGATGCGAGCTTTGGCGGCTTCGGGCGATCGCGACGGCGCGCTCGGGGCCGCGACGCACTATGCCGTCCGTGTGCGCGAGCAGCTGGGTGTCGAGCCAGAGCCGAGCGTGACAGCGTTGGCCGAAGAGCTGCGAGCCCAGGCCCCCGTGAATCAAGCGCAAAAGAGTGAGGCAGAGCGCCCGATAGCGCCTGACCACGCACAGCA
>DATBKN010000305.1:0-17700 GCA_036555845.1 Gemmatimonadaceae bacterium
ACGATATCGGAGACGGCGAACCGGCCACCGGGCTTGAGCACGCGAAACGCTTCCTGCATGACGAGCCGCTTGTCTGCCGACAGATTGATCACGCAGTTCGAGATGATGACGTCGACGGACGCGTCAGGGATCGGCATCGCCTCCATCGTCCCTTTCAGGAACTCGACGTTCGTCACTCCCGCCGCGACCTGGTTCTTGCGCGCCAGCTCGAGCATCTCGTCAGTCATGTCCAGGCCGATCGCGCGTCCCGTGGGACCAACACGTCGTGCCGACAGCAGGACGTCGATGCCACCGCCGGAGCCGAGATCCAGCACGGTCTCCCCCGCATGAAGCTGAGCCAGGGCCGTGGGATTACCGCATCCTAACGAGGCGAGCACCGCATCCATTGGCAGACCGGCGGTCTCCGCCTCGTCATAGATATCGGACGTGATGGGATCCCACTCGAGCGGCTCACCGCTTCCGCAGCAGGACGCTTTCGCCGGCTTTGTCGCCGCCGCCGTGCTCTCGTCGGCACAACAGTTCACTGTGCCGCAACAAACCGTGTCTTGTGAAGCCGCGCTCACTTTGCTGGCGATCGAACCGTAGCGCGCGCGCACGAGCTCCTGCGTTTCCTTGACCGACATGAAATCGATTCCTCGTTAGGTTAGTTGTTCCGTCTCGAGGACGAGCCGCATCGTCACCGCTGTTTGCGGACAGGCCTCTGCGAACTCGCGCGAGCGTTGCACGGCTGCAGGCGCGGAACCGCGCTCGACGCGGGTGAATCCGTGCCTCGGGAAGTACTCAGCCGCTGTCGTCGTGAGCAGATAAACCTCGCGCAGCCCGCGGGATCGCGCCCAGTCCAGCCGGTCGCGCGTGAGCGCGTCGCCGATGCCGCGGCCACGCCAGGCGTCATGCACAACGGCCGAGCGCAGCAGGCCGCAATCTGCATACGTCTCGATGCCTTCCGCGCCGATCACCGTGCCCTCGCTTTCGGCCACGGCATATCCGTCGCCGAACTGCTCGTCGAGACCGTCGAGCGGCAGGTGCGCGGCATCGAGCAGCGCGCGCACAGCGCTCAGGTCGCCGCTCCGAGCGGCACGGATCGTGATGTCATCGCCTGGCATCGTCGCTCCCTCGTTAGGCGAACTGCACGAGCGTGTCGGTCAGCCGCTTACGCAGAGTCGCGAGCGCGGTTCGGTCGACACGGTAATACGCCCACAGCCCCACTTTTTCGCGCTCGATGAGGCCGGCCGCACGCAGCAGTTTGAGATGGTGCGAAACGGTGGGCTGTTTGACGGGCACAGCCGCTTCGAGATCGCACACGCACACACGTCCCTCGTTGCGGGCGAGAACGTCCAGCAGCTGTAGCCGAATCGGGTGCGAGAGGACCTCGAAGTCGTCCGCGATGCGCACGGCTTCGCGACTCGAGTACTGGGATCGCGTCCCGGGATCACAACATCGCTCGCCGAGGGCGCGGTCCGCGGTCACGACAGGCAGAATCGCTCGCATGGGGCAAGGCTAGTAACTATATCGAAGGTTGTCAATATAGTCCGTGGGTTAATGGGGTCTGACCCCATTTCTTGAGGGACGGCTCTATGACGGGGAATCACTATGCATCGAACGCCAAAGAACCTGAGGTGCTCGTGGGTCGCTTGCTTCGATACGTGGTGCCGGGACAGCCGCAGCACGTTATCCAGCGCGGCAACAACCGCTCGGCGATCTTCGCCGCCAACGCTGACTACGTGTTCTTCTCGAACTGGCTCGCAGCTGCCTGCGAGCTGCACGGGTGCTCGATTCACGCCTACGTGCTCATGACGAATCACGTGCACCTACTTATCACGCCGCACAATGCGTGCAGTATTGCTAGCGTGATGCAGACGATCGGTCGCCGTTACGTACGATACTTCAACATCACATATCGGCGGACCGGCTCGCTGTGGGAAGGGAGGTATCGCGCGACCTTAGTCGACAGCGACAAGTATCTCCTCGCCTGCTACCGTTATATCGAATTGAACCCTGTCCGATCCGGTAACGTCGCCGCGCCGGCAGAGTACCGATGGTCGAGCTTTCGCGCCAACGCGCATGGTGAGGCCGATCCGCTCGTCACGCCGCATGATCGCTACTGCGCGTTAGGTGCGGATCCGACAAGTCGCCGCGCCGCCTATTGCGCGCTGTTTCTTGATTCTCTCGCCGATTCGACTCTCGGCGAGATCCGCGAATCAACTCACCGCGGTTGGCCCTTGGGCGACCACGAATTTCGCACAGGCATCACGAAGCTCGTGAACCGACGCGCCTATCCCGGACCGAGGGGCCGGCCCAAAGGGGGTCTGACCCCCTTTATTCGACGGTGACGCTCTTCGCGAGGTTCCGCGGCTGATCGACGTTCGAGCCCCGCTTCACCGCGATGTAATACGCGAGCAGCTGCAGCGGGATCGATGCAAGCACAGGCATCAACAAGTCGAGCGTCTCCGGAATGCGGATCTCGTAGTCGATCTTGCCGGCCAGGGCCGGCTCGTCGCGGCTCGTCAGCGCAATGACGCGACCCTTACGCGCTTTCACTTCCTGCACATTCGACGTGATCTTCTCGAACACGCCATCGTGCGGCGCGATGAAAACCACCGGCATCAATTCATCGATCAGCGCGATCGGCCCATGCTTCATCTCAGCGGCCGGATACCCTTCCGCGTGGATGTAGCTGATTTCCTTGAGCTTGAGCGCGCCTTCGAGCGCGACCGGGAAGTTGTACCCGCGGCCGAGGTACAGAAAATTGCTCGCGCGCTTGAACTCTTCGGCCAGCTCCTCGATGTCCGTCGCGCGATCGAGGATATGCTGGACCTGGCCCGGAAGCGCCTGCAACCCTTTGATGATCTCACGCCCATGGTCTACGCCTAACAAGCGCAGCCGTGCCAGCTTGAGCGTCAGCAGCAGCAGCGCGACAACCTGGCTCGTGAACGCCTTCGTCGACGCGACGCCGATCTCGGGCCCGGCGTGAATGTAAATGCCGCCGTCTGCTTCGCGCGCGATCGTGGAACCGACAACGTTCACGATGCCTAACGTGCGAGCGCCGCGACGCTTCGCTTCGCGCATCGCCGCCAGCGTGTCCGCTGTCTCACCCGATTGCGAAATGACGATGCACAGCGTGCGCTCGTCGACGACCGGATTGCGGTAGCGGAACTCGGAGGCGTACTCCACTTCCACCGGCACGCGCACCAGCTCTTCGATCATGTGTTCGCCGATCAGCGCCGAATGCCAGCTGGTGCCGCAGGCGGTGATCACGATCTGGTTGAAGCTGAGCAGCTCCTGATCGCTCAGATTGAGGCCGCCGAGCTTCGCGGTCCCCTCGTCGAGCAACAAGCGGCCGCGCATCGCGTTCTCGAGCGTTTGTGGCTGCTCGAAGATCTCCTTGAGCATGAAATGCGCGTAGCCGCCGCGCTCGATCTTCTCGAGGTCCCAGTCGACGCGATGGACAGTCTTGTCCAGCGTGACTGAGTTGAGGTCCAGGACTTTGTAGCCGTCTCGCGTTAGGACTGCGAGATCGCCGTCATCCAGGTACACGACCTGACGTGTGTGCGCGAGAATCGCGGAGACGTCGCTCGCCACGAAGTACTCGTTCTCGCCCAGACCGATGAGTAAGGGCGATCCTTTGCGTGCCGCGACGATCTTGTCGGTCTCCTGACTCGCGATCACGGCGATGCCGTACGTCCCTTCGACGTGCTGAAGCGCTTCGATGACAGCCGCTTCGAGATTCCCCTCGTAAAACTCCTCGATGAGATGCGCCAACACTTCAGTGTCAGTGTCCGACACGAACGTGTAGCCGCGCGATTCGAGGCGCTGCTTGAGCGCGGTCGAGTTCTCGATGATCCCGTTATGCACCACCGCGATCGAGCCGCTCTGGCTCGTGTGCGGGTGCGCATTGATCTGGTTGGGCTGGCCGTGCGTCGCCCAACGCGTGTGCGCGATGCCTAACGTCCCATGCGGCGGATCTGACGCGATGAGCGACTCGAGCTTCGAAATCTTCCCCGCTTCCTTGCGGGTCTCGACGCCGTTGCCGTTCAGCACAGCGACGCCCGCGGAATCGTACCCGCGGTATTCCAGACGCTTGAGGCCCTCTAGGAGCAGAGGGGTCGCCACTCGCGGGCCGACATATCCCACAATTCCGCACATAGGCTCAGTTGTCTCGCGGTCTTTTTTTCATGACGACTAGGGCGGCCATAACGTTAGGCCGCGACCAGCGCGTCGAGAGGTTGCCGACACTGTCTTATCAACTCATCTGCCGCGCTCCTCGTGGGAGCCTCGGCAATGACTCGTACTATGGGTTCTGTTCCAGATGGCCGCACATGGACCCAGCGGTCCGACCAGGCAAGCCGCAGGCCGTCCTGCATGTCTACCTGCGCATCAGGAAAGGCGGCTCGGAGAGCTTCGTACACGGTATCGAGGGGCGCGTCCGGGCGATCGAGTTTCTCTTTGACGATGGCGTACTGCGGATATCGTGCCACTACCGAGGACAGCCGTTCTCCTGCGTCAGCCAGCAGTTGCAGCGCCAAGGCAGCCGCCAGCGGGGCGTCGCGGCCCAGGTGCAGCTCAGGGAGTATTACTCCGCCATTCCCCTCTCCGCCGATGATTGCTTTTCGGTCCCGCATACGGGCAGCAACGTTAACCTCACCAACGGGCGCCCGCTCGACGCTCGCGCCAAATTCGCGGGCCACGTCGTCCACGATACGACTCGTTGAGAGATTCGTGACTACCAGCCCCTTGTGACGCGACAAGACGACTCGGGCAGCCAGCGCGAGCGTCCAGTCCTCGCCGATTGCCCTGCCGGCGTCGGATACGAGTGCGAGCCTGTCCACGTCCGGATCGGTTGCGAATCCAATCGCCGCCCCGGTTTCTCGCACGGCTTGCTCCAACTCGGTCAGGTTCTCCGCCACCGGCTCTGGCGGACGATGAAAACGGCCATCAGGCGTGCCGTTGATCAGGTGTACTTCGCAACCCAAACGCTGTAGCAGCTCGGGCATGATCGTGGGACCAGCGCCGTGGCACGTATCGAGCGCGACAAGGAACTTGTGCTTCCTGATCTTCTCTGCGTCGATCACGCTGAGCGCCAGGATGGCGTCGATGTGGCGCTGTGTCGCACCGGGATCAGGCTCAGAAAAGCCGAGATTATCCCACGTCGCGCCACGCACGCCACTGTGCATGAGCGAGCGAAGCTCAGTCCCCTGCACGGCGTCGAGGAACATGCCTGACGAGGAGATGAGCTTGAGCGCGTTCCATTCGATCGGATTGTGGCTCGCCGTAATTGCGAGCCCACCGGCGGCGTGAAAGTGCTCGACGGCGAGCTGTATTGTCGGAGTGGGAGCGACACCGACATCCACCACGTGCACGCCGGCCGCCTCCAGGGCGGCGCCGGCGACCCGATGAAAGATCGGCCCCGAGACGCGAGTGTCCCTCCCTAACACGATCACGCGCGATTTCGAGCGCTGCAGCGACCAGACGCCAAATGCGAGTGCGTAACGCGCGACGACTTCCGGGGTCATGGCGTCGCCGACACGCCCCCGAACGCCAGACACGCTTTCCATCAGCCCTTGAGTGGCCATTACAAATCGTTAATGGGGGGAGGAAGCTAGCAGTGCGCTGCCTGTGGGCAACTGCGAGACAGCGGATTGGTCGTTGTACGCCGGCACCGCCCGGCTGAGCTTACAAGCTGACCGGCGCGATTAGCGCTGCTCGGTCATGATCTCGTTGAGTTTCCCCTCTTCAACGAGCGCGAGAAAAGCAGCGGCGACCTGCGGGCACAGTTGTGTGCCGGAACAGCGCTTGATCTCGGCAATCGCCTTGTCGATCGCTAGACCCGGTCGGTAGGGACGAGCGCTCGTCATCGCGTCGAAGGTATCGGCTACTGCTGCGATGCGTGCTTCAATCGGGATCTGCTCGCCAGCGAGACCGTCCGGAATCCCGCGACCATCGAACCGTTCGTGGTGCGACCTAACGATGTTCAACGCGCGAGGCATTTCACGGAGCAACGGCTGCAGGATACGCCAGCCCACTACCGGATGCGTCATGACATGCTTGTACTCCTCGTCAGTCAGCGGACCGGCTTTGTTGAGCACTGCTTCCTGCACACCGATCTTGCCGATGTCGTGCACGCGGCCGCCGAGCTCGATGTCCTGAATCGCGTCGTCCAAGCCGAGACGCTGCGCGATAGCCACAGAGTACATGGCCACTCGCATCGAGTGACCGTGGGTGTACTTGTCCTTGACTTCGAGCGCGTCGGCGAGCGACTGCACGCTGGCGAGGAAGAGCTGTTCCAGACGATGCGCTTGCTGCGCGACGCGTTCCTCGAGACGCTCCTGGTAGTCCTTGTTCTCCAGCAGGAGACGGCGCCGTTCGAGAGCCTGCCTAACGCGGGCGCGCACTTCCTCGAGATGGAAGGGTTTGGTGATGTAGTCCATCGCGCCCAGGCTCAGACAGTGCACAGCGGTGCTCACGTCGGTGACGGCGGTAATCATGATCACCGCCGTATCGGGGTGTCGCGCGCGCGTCTCCTTGAGGAGCTCCATCCCGTCCAGCTCCGGCATGTACAGATCGCTGAGGACGAGCGTGGCCGCTTTGCGCTGAAGCGCCGCGAGCGCCTCTTTGCCATTCGTCGCCTCGTCCACTTCGAAGCCGTCGCTGAGCATCAAACGGCTCAGCACACGCCGAAGCTGCGGCTCATCGTCCACGATGAGCACGTAGCCCGCGCTTGGGCGCTGCGCCCGCTCCCGTTTGGGCGGGGTGACAGTCTGCACGACGGTCATGCGCGTGACCGAGCGGTTAGGCTAAGTTGTAGTTCAAGCTTCGACCTCTGAGCAGCAGCATGACTCGTGTTTTTGATGAAGATCTGGATGCCGGTCTAGCGACCCGCGCGGTCCACGCAGGGCAGCGACCTGACCCAGCCACGGGCGCGATCATGACCCCGGTCTACCTGACGTCGACCTACGCTCAGGAAGGCCTAGGCCTGAACAAAGGTTACGAGTACGCTCGCGGCAGAAATCCGACGAGAGAGGCGCTGGAGCGCAACGTCGCCGCCCTCGAAGGGGGCACTCACGGCTTCGCATTCGCCAGCGGCATGGGTTGTCTCGATTCAATCATGAAGCTTTTCCAACTCGGCGACCACTTTGTGTGCGCCGAGAACATGTACGGTGGAACGCCCCGGCTCTTCGATCGGATTCTGACCGGCTACGGCCTCAAGTTCACATACGTCGATCCTCGGGACACCAACGCGATTGAAGACGCGATCCGACCTGAAACGAAAGCGGTCATCCTCGAAACACCGACCAACCCGATGATGCGGCTGACCGACCTTGCCGCGGCGGGCGAGATGGCGAACAGGCGGGGCGTGCTTCTCATCGTCGACAACACGTTCGCGACGCCCATTTTCCAGCGACCGTTCGAGCACGGCGCGCATATCGTGTATCACTCCTCGACAAAGTATCTGAACGGGCACAGCGACATGATCGGCGGGATCGCGGTGCTGCAAGATCAGGCGCTGGCCGAACGGCTGCAGTTCATCCTCAATGCCGCGGGCGCCGTGCCGGGCCCGTTCGATTCGTGGCTCGCCTTGCGCGGCACGAAGACGCTGCATCTGCGGATGGCTGCCCACGATGCGAACGGCCGCCGAGTCGCTGAATATCTCGCGGAACGGCTGGGAGAACATCAGGTGATCTACCCAGGCCTCCCCTCGCATCCGCAGCACGCTCTCGCCAAACGGCAGATGAGCGGCTTTGGCGGGATGATCTCAGTGGAAGTGGGGTCGCGAGATCGCGCCGCCAAGATCCTCCAGCGACTGCGCGTCTTCACGCTCGCCGAGTCGTTAGGCGGGGTCGAAAGTCTCGTGTGTCATCCGGCCACGATGACTCACGCCTCGGTGCCGCTCGAGCGACGGCAGGCCATCGGCATCACGGACGGATTGATTCGTTTTTCCGTGGGCGTCGAGGATGTGAATGACCTGTTGAATGATCTGGAACTAGCCTTTCGGTCAGAGGTCAAAGCCCGGAAGTCAGAGGCAATTGCTGCTGACACTCCGGCCGCGCGCTGACGTAGTGCTTTCCCTCTGACCTCCGACCTCCGACCACTGGCCTCGTATGCCCACCAAACTCACCGACATCGCGTCCGCCGCCTGGGAACATCCCGCCGATCGCGCGGCTCTGAACTCGCTCCGTTCCCTCCCCGGCTTCGACGAAGTCGTGCGTAAGGTCGCTGGCTTCTTCGGTGAGAAGGGTGTGCGGCAACTCTTCCTGGCGAACGCGGTGCGTGTCGGTCCAACCCAGCGCCCGAAGCTCTACGCGCTCTATCAGGAGGTCTGCGGCACACTCGACTGGCGCGAGGAGCCACACCTGTACGTGTCACAGACACCGTTGGTGAATGCCGCCGCGGTTGGCTTCGACAAGCCATTCATCGTGCTCAACTCCGGAATGTTGACGCTGCTGGATCAGGATGAGCAGCGGAACATCATGGGCCATGAGTTGGGCCACATCATGAGCGGCCACACGACGTACACGACGATCGCGATCATCATCCTGACCGTTGGCCTCAACAATTTGCCGTTCCTCGCAGGGGTCGCGCTTCTGCCGTTCCAGCTGGCGTTGCTCGAGTGGTACCGCAAGGCGGAGCTGTCGTCCGATCGCGCCGGCTTGCTCGCGACGCAGAATCCAAATGCTGTGATGAGCACGTTCCTCAAGCTCGCCGGCGGCGGCGCAGGCGATGACACGATCAGTGTCGATGCCTTCATCGAACAAGCAGGCGAGTACGAAACGGGCGGCGACCTCGCCGATCGCGTCTGGCAAGTGATCAACACGGCGTTCCGGACGCATCCGTTCGGTACAGTGCGCGCCGCTGAGATCAAGCGTTGGATGGATTCAGGTGAGTACGAGAAGATCATTAAGGGCGACTATCGTCGCCGCGGTGACGCGGCGCAGCCTGGCCTCGCAGAAGACGTAACCGACGCCGCCGTGTACTATCGCGATCAGGCAAAGGGAGCGTTCGACGCACTCGCCGGCGTCGTCGGTCGGGCACGTGACGCGTTCAGCTCGGCGTTCCGTCCACCAGAAGACGGGAAGAGCACCGACAAGCCCGCCTCTGAGTCCTAAACGCCGCGAGTGCACCCAAGACGCCGGCGTTCGCTAGTTAGGCTTTCTCGATGAAGGTGCTGGTCGTCGGGAGCGGCGCGCGTGAGCATGCCCTTGCCTGGAAGCTCACGCGCGACGACTCGGCGACCTCTCTTTTTGCGGCCCCTGGGAACCCTGGCATAGCAGCGCTCGGCCGCTGCATCCCCATCAAGACAAACGATCTCGCTGCTCTCGCCGCGCTGGCGCGCAGTGAGCGCATCGACGTCACAATTATTGGACCCGAGGCACCGCTGGCGGCAGGCATTGTCGACGTCTTCCAGCGCGAAAAGCTTCCCATCTTCGGCCCCACTCAGCGCGCGGCGCAGATCGAATCGTCGAAGCGCTTCGCGAAAGAGCTGATGCTCGATGCCCGCGTGCCAACGGCGCATGCCTCGTGGCACCGCGATGTCGAGAGTGCCAAGCGCGCGTCCCATGCGTTAGGCGCACCGGTCGTCATCAAGGCGTCCGGTCTCGCGGCGGGCAAGGGCGTCGTCGTCTGTGCTACGCTGGACGAGGCTGACCGAGCGATCGAGTCCATGCTGAATGCGCGCGTTCACGGAGAGGCCGGCGGCGAGGTGCTCGTGGAAGAGTTCATGGAGGGCGAGGAGCTGTCGATCTTCGCGCTGACAGACGGCGAGCGCTTCGTGACAATGCTCGCCGCGCAGGATCACAAGCGCCTGGGTGATGGAGACACGGGACCGAACACGGGAGGTATGGGAGCATATGCGCCTGTGAGTCTGGCCAGCCGCGACTTGGTGGAAGGCGTTGAACGATCCGTGATTGCGCCGACGCTCGCGGCTCTGCGCGACCGCAACGCGGCGTTTACTGGGCTTCTCTACGCCGGCCTGATGCTCACGGCAGACGGACCAAAGGTCGTGGAGTTCAACTGCCGCTTCGGTGATCCCGAAGCGGAGGCGATCCTCCCCCTCTTGCGTTCCGATCTGCTGGAACCGATCGCGGCGATTGCCCGCGGGGAACGCCTAACGAACTTGTCGCTGGAATGGAGCGACAACTGCGCTGTGACTACCGTCGTCGCTTCGCCAGGCTATCCGGACTCGCCGCGTACAGGCGCCATCATCACCCTTCCGCCCACCGCCGACGACGTACACGTCTTCCACGCCGGGACCGCGCTCGACGCGGCGGGAAAGCTGCAGACGGCTGGCGGCCGAGTCCTGGCGGTGACCGCGGTCGACCCGGACTTCGAGAGCGCGGCCCAGCGCAGCGCAAGCACCGCCGCCGCGGTGGAATTTGAAGGACGGCAGTACCGCCGAGATATCGGTTGGCGCGAGCTTTCGCGCCGTGCCCGAGTTACCTGAAACCGAAACCTACGCGCGCGACCTGAACGGTCTCGTGCGCGGCGCGGTGATAAAGTCCGTGCGCGTCAGGCGACCGAACGTTCTGCGCCGCGTGCGCACTGGTCGCGCTCTCGGCAAGCGCCTAACGGGAACGTCGATCCAGCGAGTTTGGCGCCGCGCGAAGCATATCATCTTCGATCTGGCGAGCGGCGACAGGCTCCTCGTGCAACCACGCTTTACCGGCGTCCTGTTCGTCACCGACGGCTACCCGGACGACGCGAAAGAGCAGTACATCACCGTATCTCTCGAGCTCGCGGATGGCCGCTGGCTGCACTACGCCGATGTTCGCCGGTTAGGCACCGTCACGCTGCTCGACTCCACGCAATTCGCCGCGTTTGTCGCACGACTCGGCGTGGAACCACTGGAAGACGAGTTCACCAGGGAGCGACTCGCCCGCGCGCTGCGTGGCTCGCGCCAGGCAATCAAGAAGGTCGTGATGGACCAAGCGCGCATCGCCGGCGTTGGGAACATCTACGCTGCCGAGGTGCTCTGGTACGCGCGCATCGATCCGTCGCGGCCCGCGTCCAGCATCAAGACGGACGAGGTAGCTCGGCTGCGGCAGGCGATCGTTCGAGTCCTCACGAAGGCTATCGAAGGTCGCGGCACCAGCATCCGTGATTATCGCGACGCGAACGGGGCGGAAGGCGACTACGCCCCGCGTCTCAAAGCGTATGGCCGCGAGTCCCTCCCATGCCGCCGCTGCGGCACGAGGCTCGCCGGCACAATGGCGATCGACGGGCGTGCGACTGTATTCTGCTGGCGCTGTCAACGCTGAGTCGAGATGCGCGGCAAGTCTCCGCACAAGTCGTTAGGTCCCGCCAGTCCCGCGCTGCGCGAGCATGTGCTCGGCCAGGCTGCGGCGCGTCCCGCCGTGTACTGGATGTCAGCGGCGGACGGCGAAGTGCTCTACGTCGGCAAGTCCAAACGCCTGCGTTCGCGCCTGCTCAGCTACTTCCGCGGCAGCTTCGACGACGCCAAGTCGGCGCGCATCATCAGCGTGACCGATCGTATTGATTGGACGTACGTGCCGAGCGAGTTCGCAGCGCTCCTGGAAGAGATGCGCCGGATCAAACAGCTGCGCCCGCGCTTCAACGTCGCGCTCAAGCGTGACGACCGGCATTACGCGTTCATTCGGCTGAGCGACGGCCGAGCGCCGCGCCTAACGGTCGTGCGCGGGCCGGGGCGCGACTCGCACGGGCTTTTCTACGGTCCGTTCGTCGGCGCTGTCAGCTTGCGCGAGGCAGTCCGTGAGCTGAACGACGCGCTCGGCTTGCGCGACTGCACGCTGGACAGCCGCATGCGCTTCGCCGATCAGCGGGAGATGTTCGTGCTCCCACTGCCCGCTCGGACGCCAGGCTGCATTCGTTACGAGATCGGTCGCTGCCTCGGTCCCTGTATCGCGGCGACGACAGCGGACATTTACACAGCTCGTGTGCGCGACGCCCGCGCCTTTCTTGAGGGAACCGACGACGCGCCGCTGCGGCAATTGATGGCGCAGATGGAAGCCGCGAGCGCCGCGCTGGAATTCGAGCGCGCCGGGTCGCTCAGGGACAAGCTCGCGCGCCTCACTGCGCTGCGCGACCGATTCGATCGACTGCGGTTTGCCGTCGAGACGCTTTCGTTCACGTACGCGGTGCCTGGCGTCAACGGCGAGGACCGCAGCTATGTGATTCACCGCGGACGCGTAGTGCGTGAGTGCGCCGCGCCGCGCGACGAGTCGGAGCGCGAGGCGCTTGCTCAGATCGCAGCGCTGGCCGCGGGCGCTTCGCCGAAACGCAAAGCTGCGTTCGCGCTGCCCGCGCATGAAGTGGACGAGGTGCTGCTCATCTCGTCCTGGTTCGCGCGCAACCCGGATGAGCTGGCGCGGACGACGCCGTTGTGTTGACGCTAGGTTTCCAGCTCGATGATCGACACGTCGTGCTGACCTTCTGTCAGCGTTAGGCGTCCAACCGTTGGGCGCAGATTGAAGCGCCGCGGGCCGGCGGCGCCGGGATTGATTACCAGGCGCGAGCCGTGGCGCTCCACTCGCGACTTGTGCGTGTGGCCATAGATGATCACATCGGCGGAATAGGTTCCCAACAAAAGCGCGGGACTCGGCACGCCGACTTCGTGCCCGTGGCTGATGTGCACGCTGATTCCATCGATGTCGAAATCGAGCGCTGGTCGTAGACCCGACGAGAATGGATCGTCGCAGTTCCCTGCGACGGCGCGCACGGGGGCAATGAACGCCAGCTCCTGCAGGATCTCGTCTCCGCCCACGTCGCCCGCGTGCAGAATCAGCTCCACGCCCGCGAGCGCCGTGTGGACTCCCGGACGCAGCAAGCCATGAGTGTCACTGATCAGGCCGATGTGACGTGGCATCTACGATTCAGACAGCCAGGGCGTTACGTGTGATCTACGGGTAATACGTCAGCGACGTCTTTCAAAGATCGAGGACGCTGTTCGCGTACGTCACTCGGAACGCCGTCGCTTTGTTTCCACGTTAGGCTCGCCACTCCATCGTCGGCCAAGCTTGTGCGCGACGCCCGCGTGGTCCAGCACGCGCGCCACGACAAAATCCACGAGATCGGAGACCGCCTGCGGGCGGTTGTAATAGCCTGGCGCGGCAGGCAGGACGACCGCTCCCGCGCGCGAGAGCCTGAGCAGATTCTCCAGATGGATGTCGCTCAACGGCGTCTCGCGAGGGACCACAAGGAGCGGACGCCGTTCCTTGAGCGTCACGTCGGCCGCGCGCTCGATGAGCGATCGCGACGTCCCTTGCGCGATGGCAGCGATTGTCCCCATCGAGCAGGGACAGATGATCATCCCTGCCGTGCGCGTCGATCCCGACGCCGGCGCGGCGCCGCGATCCGCATCGTCGAAGACGCGAACATTGGCGTCCCAGGGCGTCGCGCCGACGTGGCGCCGCAGAGATGCCTCGTCCGCGATGTCGCTCTCGGTCGCCAGCAGGCGCCAGCCGTGTGACGAGACGATCAGCCAGGTCGGCTGCGCTGCCCTAACGAGCGCCTCGAGCAGCCGCACGGCGTACGGCGCTCCTGATGCGCCGGTGATCGCCACGATCAGTGGCAGCTTAGAGCGCGATGGGGAGCGAGTGGCCATGGACGAGACGATCGATCACGACGAAGACGAAGAATGTGATGCTGATGACGCCGTTCATCGTGAAGAACGCCGCATCGAGGCGCGACAGATCGTTCGGATGTACAAGTCGATGCTCGAAGGCAAGCAGCAGTGCGACGATCGCGACGCCGATGCCGTAGAACAGCCCCACGTCGGCGCGAACGCCGGCGAGAACCAGCGCCAGCACGGTCAGCGCGTGCATTAGGCGCGCCACGGTGATTGCGCGGCCTGTACCTAACGCAGCCGGGATCGAATGCAGTCCGCGCTCGCGGTCGAAATCGACGTCCTGCAGCGAATACAAGATGTCGAAGCCGCCGACCCACGTCATGACGGCCGCGGCCAGCGCGATGAGGAGCCACCACGGATCGCTCCAAGCCCCCGTGACCGCCAGATAGCCGCCGACCGGCGCAATGCCGAGTCCGGTGCCGAGGACGACGTGCGACCACTTGGTAAAGCGCTTGGTGTAGCTGTAGAAGAAGACCCAGCCTAACGCCACGGGGGAAAGCCAGGCGCACAACGGGTTGAGCTCCCAGGCCGCGAGCACGAAGAGCGCTGAGGCCACGCTCACCGCAACGATGGCTTCGCCGAGCTCCAGCGCGCCGCGCGGCAACTCGCGTCCGGCGGTGCGCGGATTCGCCGCGTCGACTTCCCGGTCCACGATTCTGTTGAAGCCCATCGCCGCAAAGCGCGCGGCCGTGAACGCCAGGATGATCCAGCCGAGCGCGCCTAACGTGACCGGTCGAACAGACGTCGCCAGCGTCGCGCCGACCAGCGCGAACGGAAGCGCAAAGACCGTGTGCGGCAGCTTGACGAAGTTGATGTAGTGCGTCCAGCGCGACGCGCCCGTGAATGTCTGGCCTTCGCGCGGGCTCGTCATGCGCGGCGTCCGGCACCGAACCGCGCCACGACCTGAGCCAGCGACGCCGCCGTCTCTTCCAATGCCGCGGCCGTTTCCGTGAGACCATCTGTCAGCGTGACTTGCTGCGTGCTGACCCCCGCGGCGTCGTGCGACGACGCGGCCGCTGCACGCGCCGCATCCACGATGGATCCGCCCACGACGTTGAGCTCGCGCGCCAGCTCGCTCTGGCGACCCGACGCAGTGACGACGTTCTCCGCCAGCTCGTGCGTGCGCCGCAGCTTTTCCTCGATGTCGCGCAGCGCGGCCATTGTTTCGTGCATGAGCCGTTCGCCGTCGGCCGACGAGTGCTCCACTTCATGCGCTGCTTCCTGTGCGGTGGCTGCCCGCGACGTCATCTGCCTAACAAGATCCTCGATACGGCTCAGCGATGTCGCGCTCTCTGTGGCGAGCTTTCCCACTTCCTCGGCCACCACGGCGAAGCCGGCACCGTGCACGCCCGCACGCGCCGCTTCGATCGACGCGTTGAGCGCGAGCAGTTTCGTCTGGTCGCTGATCGAGCTGACTGCCGTCGCGATTTCGGCGACGGTGTCGGTCGCGGCACGCAGCTCCGACATCCGCTGGGCCAGCCCACGCGCGGCGCCGGCGAGCGTGCTGATCGTCGCCGAGGCCGCCCCGGCGGTCTGAACGCCGGTTTGTGCGCGTTCCTGCACGGCGCGGGAGATGGCGCGCGTCTCGTTCGCAGCGGAATGGAGTGTGCCCGCCGAATCGATGAGCTGTCCTGTGACGTTCGTGATTTTGCCGGTGGCCTTGGCGGCGTCCGAAGAGCCGCGCCTAACCAGCTCGAGGGCGTCACTGGTCCGCGCCGCTCCGTCGCGTACCTCCTGTCCGATGCGCGTTGCCTCGGTCGACGCGGCGAGCACGCGTTCGGTTGCCCGCTGCGTTTCAGCGACGAGGCCGGCGACCTGCTGCAGCGCAGCCGTGAAGGCGGCGCCTGCCGACGAGGACTCGTTCGTCAGCATCGAGCTCCAGTCACCGCGTCGAATGGAGTGTCCCACCTCTTCCAGATCGGCCAGCGGCCGGCGTGCCAGCATGTTGAGACGTCGTACGACCCACGTGATCGCCGCGGCTGAAAGAATCCAGCCCAGCACCAGCTCGCCGGTCCGCAGGCCGCGGAACGCGACAGTGTAGACGATCACGCCGATGACGAGCAGGAAGATGCCTAACGAAGACGCGATGTCGGCGATGACGGAGCCGTGCATCCAGTGTCGCACGGCCAGCACGACGCCGCCCACGGCGACGAACATGAAGGCCAGCGTCCAGAAGAGCCGCGCCGGCGCGTACGGAATGCCGGCCCACACATCGAGCATCGTCAGGGTCGCGGCCGGCAACATTACTTGGCCGCCGGCTCGAGGCCTAACGAGCGCCACATGGCATCGACCTTGGTGCGCACTTCTTGGGACATTTCGATGCGCTTTGGCCAATTGCGCGTGAAGCCTTCCTCCGGCCACTTGCGCGTCGCGTCGAAGCCGATCTTGGAGCCGTACGTGAACGTGCGGCTCGAGTGATCCAGCACGTCGATCGGCCCCATGCTGAAGCGCGCGTCGCGCTCGGGATCGAGATGGTTGAGCGCGACCCACCACGCCTCTTCGGGATCGCTCACGTTCACATCCTTGTCCACGACAATGAGCACTTTGGCGAGCGACATGAGTCCGGCCCCCCACAATGCGTTCATCACCTTGTACGCCTGCCCCGGATACTGCTTGTCTATCGAGACGAACACGAGGTTGTGAAAGATTCCTGCCGCCGGCATGTGGTAGTCCACGATCTCGGGGATCGTAAGCTTGAGCAGCGGAAGGAAGATGCGCTCCGTCGCGTGGCCGAGGTAAAAGTCCTCCATGGGCGGCCGGCCCACGATTGTGGTGCCGTACACCGGGTTCGCGCGCATCGTTATGGCCGTCACCTGCACGCGCGGATACAGGTCCGCTTCGGAGTAGAAGCCCGTGTGATCGCCAAAAGGACCCTCCGTCACGAGCGGCTCGCTCGGATCGATCACCCCTTCGATGACGACCTCGGCGTCCGCGGGAACTTCCAAATCGTTCGTGACAGCCGGCGTCAGGTGCACGGGCGACTTGCGCAGGAAACCGGCGAAAAGAAACTCGTCCACGTTAGGCGGCAGCGGCGCCGAAGCTGAGTACACCGAGGCCGGATCCGCCCCGATCACGATGTTGACGGGCATGCGCTCGCCGCGCTCCGCCATCTCACGCCAGTGTGCAGCACCGACTTTGTGCCGCTGCCAGTGCATCGCGACCGAGTCTCTGCCTAACACCTGCACGCGATACATTCCCACGTTGCGGATGCCGCGCTTGGGATCTCGCGAAATGACCATCGTCAGCGTGAGGTACGGTCCGCCGTCCTCGGGCCAGCATGTGATGATCGGCAGTTTCGCGAGATCGATGTCCTTTCCGCGCCACACGATCTCCTGACAGGCCGGCGATCCATGACTTCTCCGCGGCGGGAACTTCGCGACCTCGAGAAGCTTGGGCAGCAGTTGCAGCTTGGCCAGGAAACCGTCGGGCACGTTCGGACGCACCAGCTCGCTGATGCGCTCACCGATGTCGTCCAGCCGCTCCACGCCTAACGCCATCGCCATGCGGCGCCGGGACCCGAACAGGTTGATCGCGACTGGATACGGCGAGCGTCGGCCGTCGTCCAGCAGCACATGCTCGAACAGCAACGCCTTGCCGCCCGCAGGCATTTTCATGACGCGATCGGCGATCTCGCAGAGCTCGAGGCGCGCCGCGACGGGCTGCCGCACACGCGTCAGCTCTCCCGCCTCGTCCAGCGCTGTGATGAATTCCTGAAGAGAATCGAGAGCCATTTCCCGGTTAGCTGTCAACCGTCAGCTGGCAGCCGACGGCTGACAGCCGGTTTTTCTGCTACGTGTATCGCGCACACGCCAAACGTGAGCGACTCCCAGCGCGCGTTGATGAAGCCGGCACGCGTTAGGCGGTCAACCAGGTCCTTTTCCGAGGGAAAGTGCGCGACGGACGTTGGAAGGTAGCGATAGGCCGTCTTGTGCCCGCTGACGATGCGACCGATGAGTGGAACGACGTGGTGGAAGTAGACATGATATGCGGCGCGCACCAGGCTATTACGGGGCGTCTGGAATTCGAGAATCACAAAGCGCCCGCCCGGGCGCAGCACGCGAAAGGCTTCCTGCAATCCAGCATCGAGGTCCGCCAGGTTGCGA
>DATBKN010000306.1:0-7643 GCA_036555845.1 Gemmatimonadaceae bacterium
CGCGCAGTCCTACCCAATTTCTTCGTTTACCTGGATGCTCGTTTACCAGGCCCAGCCTGACGCGACGAAGGGTCAGAAGCTCGTCGACTTCATGAAGTGGATGTACAGCGAGGGCGAGGATTACGCATCGGCGTTGGATTACGCGCCCCTCCCCGCCGACTTGCGACAGCAGCTCACCGCGCGCTTGTCCGAAATTCGCCTCGGTACAGCGGCCCAGTGAGTGAAGCCGCCGGAGCGGCCGCGACCACGGACGCCGGTATCGCGCCGCTCGTTTCCGGCGACATCGAAGGCAAGTCGTTAGGCGATCGCATCTATCGCGGCGTCACGACGGTCTTCGCGGCCGCCGTCCCCGTGCTGCTCGTCCTGATCGCGCTCGAGGTGCTGATCGCCGCCTGGCCCGCGTTCAGCCGCTTCGGGTTGAGCTTCGTGACGTCGAGCTCCTGGGATCCTGTGCGGCAGCAGTTTGGCGCGGCGCCGATGATCTACGGCACGCTCGTTTCCTCGTTTCTCGCATTGCTGATCGCCACGCCGTTCGCGTTAGGTGTCGCCGTCTTTCTGGCGGAGTTTGCGCCGCCCTGGCTCAGGCAGCCCGTTGCCTTCACTGTCGACCTCCTCGCCGCGGTGCCCAGCGTCGTATACGGACTCTGGGGCGTCTTCGTCCTCGTGCCGTTCCTGCGAACGACGGTGTCTCCGTTTTTGCGCGACACGCTCGGCCTCAGCGCCCTGCCCTTCTTCGCAGGCGCTGACTACGGCTACAACATGATGTCGGCATCGGTCATTCTCGCGATCATGATTCTGCCCTACACGTCGGCTGTCGCGCGTGAGGTACTGCTCGCCGTGCCGCGCTCGCAGCGCGAGGCGGCGCTGGCGCTGGGAGCCACGAAGTGGGAAGTCATCCGCGACGCCGTCGTGCCATACGCGCGCAGCGGCATCATCGGCGGCATCATCCTCGGCCTCGGCCGCGCGTTAGGCGAAACGATGGCCGTGACGATGCTGATTGGGAACCGCCATGAAATCTCCACATCTCTCTTTGCGCCCGCGTATACGATGGCCTCGCTCATCGCCAACGAATTCGCCGAGGCGACCGGCGACGTGCATATCTCCGCGTTGATGGCCGTGGGTGCGGTGCTGATGCTGACGACGCTCATCGTCAACGTCATCGCGCGCTGGCTCGTGTGGCGCGTAGCGCGCGAGGCCCGCTAAACGTGAGCACCCTCGTCGCCCCCCGCCGGTCGCTGTCGCGGCGGCACGTCACGAACAAGGTGATGGTCGGCCTAACGTACGGCGCAGCCTTCGTGGCCACGCTGCCGCTGCTGTTCATCCTTGGATATCTGCTGCTCAAGGGCACCACGAGCATCAACTTCGATTTCTTTACGCGTCTGCCGCCTCCGCCAGGTGAAACAGGTGGTGGAATGGGGAACGCGATCGGCGGCACGCTGGTCCTCGTCGGTGTCGCTGCGCTGATCGGTCTCCCGATCGGCATCGGTTCAGGTCTGTATCTCGCCGAAAAGCGCGACAGCCGCCTGGCGACGATCGTGCGCTTCCTCGCCGACGTCCTGAACGGACTCCCCTCGATCGTCGTGGGGATCTTTGCGTGGCAGGTGCTGGTGCGCCCCTTCGGTCACTTCTCGGCGCTGGCCGGCGGCGTCGCGTTAGGTGCGATGATGATCCCGCTCGTATCACGCACGACCGAGGAAATGATTCGCCTGGTTCCCGTGGCGCTGCGTGAGGCGGCGTTGGCGCTGGGGTACCCGCGCTGGCGAACGTCGCTGGCGATCGTGCTGCGAACGGCACTTCCCGGGATCGTGACCGGCGCACTGGTCGCGATTGCACGCATCGCGGGAGAAACCGCACCTCTTCTGTTCACCGCCCTTGGCAATCAATTCTGGTCCTTCAGACTCAGTGAACCGATCGCCGCGCTGCCCCTGCAGATCTACGTTTTCGCGATCAGCCCGTACGACGACTGGCACCGCCTGGCCTGGGCGGGTGCGCTGGTATTGATCGGTGTCGTCTTCGTCATCTCCATTGCCGCGCGTGCCGCGACGCGTTCGAGGTTCGGTGTCGGTGGGGACTGACTTGCGACCCGCGATCCGGCCGCCAGCGCCTAACGAAGCACCCTCGGCAACGGCGCACCCGCGACACGTGCGTATGCGCATGCGCGACCTGGACGCCTATTTCGGCGCCACACACGCCGTGCGCGGCGTCTCGCTCGATCTGGCTGAGGGCGACGTCACGGCTGTGATCGGCCCGTCGGGATGTGGCAAGTCGACGCTGCTGCGCTGTCTCAATCGCATGCACGAGACCGTCCCGAACGCACGCGTGGAGGGCGAGGTCCTGCTCGACGCACGCGACATCTACGCCCGCGGCGTCAATCCGATCGCCGTACGACGCCGCATCGGAATGGTCTTTCAGCGCCCCACGCCATTCCCGACGATGAGCGTGCGTGACAACGTCGCCGCCGGACTCAAAGTCGCCGAAGGTGGCATGCCGAGACGCGGCGCCGTGAACGACATCGTCGAGTCCGCGCTGCGCCGTGCGGCGCTGTGGGACGAAGTCAAGGACCGCCTAACGGCAAGCGCCACAGGATTGTCCGGTGGCCAGCAGCAGCGTCTCTGCATCGCGCGCGCGATCGCGACTCAGCCATCCGTCCTGTTGCTCGACGAACCGACGGCGTCCCTCGATCCGCTGAGCTCGCAGAAAGTCGAAGAGCTGGTGTACGAGCTGCGCCGCGAAATCACGATTGTCATCGTGACGCACAACATGCAGCAGGCCGCGCGCATCTCCGACACGACTGCCTTCATGCTGATGGGTGAGTTGATCGAAGCCGCGCCGACACGCGCACTCTTCACCTCTCCGCGCGATTCGCGGACGGAGGCCTACATCACCGGGCGCTTCGGATGACGGCTACAGCCAACCCGCCCATGTCCGCGACGTCCGACCTCGGGACCATTGGCGCGCGAAGCTTTTCCTTCTGGTACGGCGAGCAGCAAGCGCTGACGGACATCACGCTGGACATCCGGCCGCGCGCAATCACGGCGCTCATTGGTCCGTCGGGATGCGGCAAGTCGACGTTCCTGCGCTCCATCAACCGCCTGAACGCGCTCATTCCCAACACGCGCTACGAAGGTGACATCCTGCTCGACGGCGAAAGCATACTGCGCTCCGGCGTCGATGCCGAGCAGCTGCGCCAACGCGTGGGCATGGTGTTTCAGCGCTGGAACCCCTTCCCCAAGACGATCTACGACAACGTCGCGTACGGGCCGCGCATCAACGCGAATCCGCCGCGCGCGGAGCTGGATCGCATGGTCGAGGAAGCGCTCCGCCGAGCCGCGCTGTGGGACGAGGTGAAGGATCGCCTGCGATCGTCGGCGTTAGGCCTCTCGGGTGGACAGCAGCAACGACTGTGCATTGCGCGGGCGCTCGCCAACCGGCCGGAAGTCCTTCTGCTGGACGAGCCGTGCAGCGCCCTCGACCCTATCGCTACGCAGAAGATCGAAGAGCTCTTGTACGAGTTGAAAGGCGAGCTCACGATCGTCATTGTGACGCACAACCTGCAGCAGGCAGCACGCGTCTCCGATCGGACGGCATTTTTCTACCTCGGCCGCCTAGTCGAGATGGACGCGACCAAGCGTATTTTCACGAGCCCACGTGAGGCACGCACCGAAGCGTACGTGACCGGGAGGTTCGGATGAGTCCTAACGAAAGCTCGGGCTTTCGCCATTTCCACGATCAGCTGGCAACGCTCAAGGAGCGTTTGCTGGAGATGTCCGCGCACGCGGAAGAGCTGGTTGACCTGGCAGTCGAGGCATTGCTTACCCGCGACAACGGAAAAGCGGAAGCAGTGCTCCAAGGTGACCGCGATGTTGATAAGCTGGAGATCGAAGTCGAGCGTCTCGCAGTAGAGCTACTCGCGCTGCAGCAGCCAATGGCTCGCGACCTCCGCTTCATCGTGATGGCGATCAAGATCTCCAGCGACCTCGAGCGCGTCGGAGATCACGCCGTGAACATTGCCCAATGCGCCCTGCGCATGGGTACCGTGCCGGCGAGCTTCCTTCCCGATCCAGCGATCGAGGACATGGCGCGGCGCGCAAGGCGGATGCTGAGCGACGCCCTGGACGCCTTCATCCGCGGGGATGGCGCGTTAGGCCGAGATGTGTGCCGTCGGGACGACCAGGTGGATGCGCTGCACGACTCCGTTTTCCGCATCATGTTGACGCACATGATGAGCGATCCACGCACGATCAACCCGTCGCTCGAGCTATTGCTCGTCAGTCGCAACCTGGAGCGCGTCGCCGATCTTGCGACAAACATTGGAGAGGACGCGGTCTTTTTGGCCGAAGGCAAGTCGATCAAGCATCACGCGGAAGAGCGCGAGGAGGCTGGGCCCGTTCCAACTCTGCAGCGATAGACAGGCGAAGTTCTCCGTCCTCAGCTGGAACGGACCGGGCAGTACCGGTCGGTGATGTCACTCGCATAGCTTTCCGCCATGGCGGAAGGCCGAGCACCGGCCCAGAGGAAATCGCGAGCGCGTGAGTCAGCTCCGCGCGGTAACGGCTCGGCGCCTCCAGCGCCGGGCAAGGTAGCGTCGCCTAACGCCTCGTCCGCCGGCGCTCGCGGCGACCGAGCGGTCCGTCTCGCCGCCATCGACATCGGCTCCAACTCAATTCGACAGATCGTCGCTGACGTCTCGCGCGGCGGCGGCATCCGGATCGTGGACGAAATGAAAGCCGCGCCGCGGCTGGGCTCGGGCGTGGAGCAGTCGCATCGCTTGAGTGAAGCCGCGATGCGGCATGCCTTCGAGGCAATCGACCGCATGGCGACGCTCGCCCGCCAGCTCGGTGCTCAGCGTGTTGAGGCAGTCGCCACGAGCGCGGTGCGGGAAGCGGAGAATGGCAGTCAGTTCCTGGAACGCGTTAGGCGCCGCGCCGGCATTCCTGTGCGCATCCTGCGTGGCGAGGACGAGGCGCGGCTCGGCTTCAGGAGTGCGCTGGCACACTTCGACCTCGCAGTCGGCCGCGCCGTCGTTCTCGACATTGGTGGCGGTTCGGCGGAGCTCGCGCTCAGCGCGGACGGGCTCATTGACCGGCTGATCTCGCTGCCGTTCGGCGCGATTCGCTTGACCGAGCAATTCTTGAAAGGCCGGCCGCGCCGCAAAGACGTGCGCAAGCTTCGCGCGCACGTGCGCGAGACGATCCGCAAGCTTCTGCCCGTCAAGGATTGGCGCGGCGCTCAACTGATCGGATCCGGCGGCACGTTCACGAACCTCGGCGCGATGTATCTCGCACGGCAGGATGTGCCCTATGTCGGCCGCGTGCACGGCACAGTGCTGCCTCGTGAGGAGCTGGAGCACATCATCCAGACGCTGCAGGAAATGACGCCGGAAGAGCGTGCGGGCGTCCCGGGGCTCAATCCGGCGCGCGCGGACATCATCCTCGCGGGCCTGGTCGTCGGCGCGGAGATCATGGCGCGAGTCGAAGCGCGTCGCCTAACGGTCTCGGGGTACGGCATCCGCGAAGGGCTGCTGCTCGAGATGGCCAAGGTCACACCCAAGCCGGCAGACCCTGGTGAGGCGCGCGAGCGCTCGGTGTTGTCGTTCGCCGAGCGCTGCCACTACGAGGCGCCGCACTCGCTACATGTGCGTGAACTGGCGCTGCAGCTCTTCGATTCCATCGGTTCGCGCCTGGGCTGCGACGCCGCGGACCGCCGAATCCTGTCCGACGCAGCGCTGCTGCACGATGTGGGCTACCACATCAACTACGAGAACCATCACAAGCACTCGTATCACCTCATCGTCCACGCGGACTTGTTAGGCATCGCTCCTGAGGAGCAGGTTGCCATCGCCCACGTGGCGCGCTATCACCGTGGCGCGCCGCCCAAGAAAGTGCATGAAGACTTCATGCAGCTCGATCGCAGCTGGCAGCGGCGTGTGAAACGCCTCGCCGCGATCCTGCGCGTTGCCGACGGCCTCGATCGCGGGCATGCAAGTGCCGTGGGACGCATCAAAGTGCGCTGGGGCGAGCGCTCGCTGCGCATAACGCCGGCGCCGGCGTCCAAAGTGCGCAACCTGCGTCTCGAGCTTTGGGGCGCGAGCCGCAAGTCTGCGTTGCTCGCCAAGGTGGCCGGCGTGCCTGTCGAGGTAATTGGCACCGACGGCAAAGTGGTGCGCGGAAGCAAAGACTAAGCGCTAGTCTTGCCGACGCTCCTTCGCGACGCGTCGGCCGCGCGGGCCGGCTCCTGTGCGTGCGTGTTTGCCGTTCCGCTTGGCATTCGTGTTGGCCGGAAGCTCGGCTGTCGTCATGCGCGGTTCGCCGCGCTCGCGACCCCAGGCGTCGCGCAAGAGTCGCTGCTGCGATACGCGCTCCTCAGCGGCTTCACCGTCCACGCCAGGCGTGCGTTGCTTGTAATGGCCATCGGCGTCGAGGTCCCACGCCTGACGATTGTCCGTTAGGCACGTCTCCAGCAACGTGCGCAGCCGCTCGTGCTGCGAGGGATCTTCGACGGGCACGACGGCTTCGACGCGGCGATCCATGTTGCGCGGCATCCAGTCCGCGGAGCCGATGTAGTACTCGCCTTTGCCGCCATTGGCGAAGAAGAAGAGGCGCGAATGTTCGAGGAAACGCCCCACGATGCTGATGACGCGGATCCTGTCGCTGACCCCCTCGACCGCCGGTCGCAAACAACAGATGCCGCGCACGATCAGGTCGATCTCCACGCCGGCACGTGAAGCGGCATACAACTCGGCGATGATCTCCGCGTCTACGAGCGCGTTCATCTTGGCAACGATCCGCGCCGACTCGCCTGCGCGCGCGTGCTCGGCTTCTCGCCGGATCAGCGAGAGGAAGCGTTCGCGCATATTCGCCGGCGCGACGAGCAGCCGCCGGTAAGTCTTCTGTCGCGAAAAGCCCGTCAGAAGGTTGAACAGCTCGCTGACGTCGGTGCCTATGTCGGGCTTGCACGTGAAGAGCCCGAAGTCGGTGTACGTGCGCGCCGTCTTGGAGTTGTAGTTGCCGGTTCCGATATGCACATAGCGCCGGATGCCGTCGGCCTCGCGCCTAACGACCAGCGCCACTTTTGCGTGCGTCTTGAGGCCCGGCAGGCCGTAGGCCACGTGCACGCCGAAGTTTTCGAGCGTGCGCGCCCACGTGATGTTGTTGACTTCATCGAAACGCGCCTGGAGCTCAACCAACACAGCAACCTGTTTGCCACGCTGCGCCGCTTCAGTGAGCGCCCGTACAATTGCCGTGTCGCCAGAGGTCCGGTACAGTGTGAGCTTGATGGCCATCACATGGTCGTCCTGCGCTGCCGTCTCCAGAAAGCGCTCCACCGACATGCCGAACGATTCGTACGGGTGATGCACGAGGATGTCGCGCTCACGGATGCAATCGAAGATCGATTTCTCCGGATCGCGCAGCTCGAGCGGGACGATCGGCGAGAACGGCGGATCGTGCAGATCGGGAATTTCCAGGCTCGCCAGGCTCATGAGGTCGCCCAGCTCGAGCAGCGGACCACCGTCGTGCACATCGCGCACGCCTAACGGCACGATGTCCGGGTCGGCCGCGTCGCGGAGCTCGTCCATCAGCAGCGAGCGCAGGTGCGCAGGCATTCCCTCCTGGACCTCGAGGCGGACGACCTCACCGAATCGC
>DATBKN010000307.1:0-8873 GCA_036555845.1 Gemmatimonadaceae bacterium
CGCGGCGGAAATCACGAAGAAAGAGAACCGGATTCCCCCGAAACCACGCGCCAGCAGATCGACGAGTGCGGGAACCGCGCTCTTGAGTCGCACGTGGCGTCCCACTTCGATCAAATGCTCTCGGCGCACACCGCGAAATGCCGGGTCGTGACGGATGAGATAGGCAAGCTCGCCGCCCTGCTGTACCAGGTTGCTGTTCGCGAGTCCCGCGACCTTCTCCTCATATCCGGACAGACCGAGCAGATCGCTCAGCACATGGCCGGAATCGTTGAAGCTCAACGTCTGGTCGAAATCCGACGCTAGCAGGAAGTGATTCGGTATAATTGTCATAACAACTTGATAAGTCTCGTAAGCTTGGTTAAGAAGGACAGCATCTGCACAGTAACGCTTTAGCCCCGCGATTCAAGCTTGCGATCTGCGGCTGCGCTTATGCGAAAAGTTGTTATAACATATCTTCGTTTCCATGGCAGCTCGTCTGAGTAAGCACGCACGCGTCTTCGCGACTTTGCGACGGGAAATCGAGGCGGGACGTTGGAAGGGCGGGGAACGTGTACCCAGCGAGGCGCAGCTTATCGATCGCTTCGGCCTCTCCCGCATAACGGTGGGCCGAGCGCTGCGGGACTTGCAGGTGGCCGGGCTTGTCGAGCGCCGGGCTGGGTCGGGGACATTTGTTAGGCGCGCGCCAGCCGGGGCGGGACTCTCCTTCGGTCTCCTCATTCCGGATCTCGGCGAGAGCGAGATCTTCGAGCCGATCTGTCAGGGGATGATGGCTTCTCCGCTGGCTCGCGAGCACGCGCTGGTGTGGGGGAGCGGCATGAGTGAGCAGGAATCCAAGGCCGAGCGCTCACTCGCGCTGTGCAGGCATTACATCGACCGTGCAGTCTCCGGTGTCTTCTTCGCTCCGCTCGAAGACGCGGAAGGGAAAGACGATGTGAACCGGCGGATTGTCGCTGCTCTCGACGCTGCACGCATTCCGGTCGTGCTCCTCGACCGCACGGTTCATCCGTATCCCGAGCCCGGTCAGCACGATCTCGTCGGCATCGACAACAGGCGCGCAGGTTACGTCATCACGGAACATCTGCTGCGCCAAGGCTGTCGTCGAGTCGCGTTCGTCGCCGCGCCTAACGCCGTGTCCACGGTCGAAGCGCGTGAAGCCGGCTATCGCGAAGCGCTCTCCAAGTGGAGCGTGCAGTTTGAGCCGGCGCTTGTGTCCCGCATCGATCCTGAGGACGTCGCGAAGATCGAGACGCTTCTTGAAGGACAGCCTGATGGCATCGTCTGCGGCAATGATCGCACCGCGGGACACCTGATGCAGTCGATGCGCTACCTGGGATACGACATTCCAAACGACGTCCGGCTCGTCGGCATCGACGACGTGGAGTATGCAAGGCTGCTGCCCGTCCCTCTGACAACTCTGCGTCAACCGACGCGTCAGATCGGTGAAGCGGCGCTCGCGGTCATGCTCGACAGAGTCGCGCGTCCAAACACAGCACCGCGCCACACGCTACTTCACTGTGAGCTGATCGTTCGCGAGTCTTCCGGCTAGGATGGCGGCGCGTTAGGCGGCAGCGGCACATGGCGTATGCCGATCTGCACGGTCGCTGTCGCGAGAAAGATCTCCCGCAGGAACAGCAACAGGCCGCAGAAAAAGGCGAGCATTGCCGCAACGAAGAGCCAACCGACGACGCGCGACGCGTCGACCGTCAGAAAAGCCCCGAGAAACAGAACGGCGATGACGGCGCAGATCAACAATGCCGTCACCGTACACAGTGTGATCGCGCGATGGATGAGCTTCGCACGTCTCGAGAGTGTGGCCAGCTCCGCGACGACGCCCGCGTCAGGCGCGGCTCCACGCTGATTGACATCGCGTTCGACCGTGCGCGCCCGGTCCACGATGCGTGCCAGGCGGTTGGTCATGACGCTGAGCATGGCGCCGATGGCGGACAAAAGAAAGACAGGCGCCACCGCGAGCTGAATAACGTGCGCAACGGCCGTGACGCCCGTTTCTTGTGTCATCGCCTAACGTTTCGCCTGAAGCTTGAGCAGCGGACGCTTCGGTCCTTTACCGCGCTTGTACACGAGAATCGTGCGACGGAATTCCATGATGATGGTCCCATCTTGTTTGAATCCAGTCGTCTTGATTCCAACGATCCCCATCGTCGGACGCGATTGCGACTCGCGAGCGCTCAACACCTCGGTCTGCGCGTAGATCGTATCACCCTCGAAGACCGGCGCGGGCAACTTCACTTCGTCCCAGCCGAGGTTGACTGCGTTCTGCGATACGTCGCTGACCGACAGTCCGGTTACGAGCGCGAGAACGAACGGCGAGCTGACGAGAGGCTGCCCGAACTCGGTTTGCGCCGAGTAGTGCCTGTCTATGTGGATCGGATTCGGGTTACATGTGAGAAGCGAAAACCAAGTATTGTCAGTCGAAGTCACCGTTCGACCGATCGCGTGAGGCAGGACCATCCCGACCTTGAAGTCTTCGAAGAATCTTCCGTCGCTCATGCGCGCCCCTCGCGTGACTAGTACGCAGTGATGATTCGAGCCATCCCAAGGTGCAGGTGCGGTGGAGTGCTGTCACTGTCCTGAAAGTTGCAAAGCAAGAGATAGCGACGACCTGCCTCCAGGTTCACCAGAAGCTGTCCCGGCGTGCGGACTCCGGGGTCTGCGGTGAGGATGCCGCTCGGCGGTTCACGAAGATGACGCCACGTCGAGTCGGCTCGATCGCGACGCACGATTTCTTGGAGAGTCGCTTCAGGACGCAGGCCAACGACAATGAGCTCATGCGGCACCTTGCCCACATTTTCGAGGCCAAAGGCGACGCGACCTGCCGGCAGACTGTCGGCGCTCTGGTACGCGTAATCGAGAGCACGAACGATCACTTCACGCGGCGCCGCATCTCCGCCACACGCCGAGATCATCACGAAGGCAAGGATGCATCGCAGCCGGACATGAGGCGTTAGGCGATGACTGAGTATTCTCGTCGTCTCAAGAAACATGCGCTCCGTGCCGCAAAGGGACTTTGGCGCTGATATAGTCGACTACATCAAGACGCTGGTCAACAGGTAGCTCCCCAAGATGTTCCGGTGAGGTATCTTCGTCGCGATGGTTTGCACCCCCGGTTGCCCCGCACCACTTCACAATCGCTGAGCGCCTAACGTGAACACGCGACGCCAGTTCCTCATCAAGGCTCCATTGGGCTTGGCTTCCGTCGCCGCTGCCTGTCGTGGCGAGCAGCCGCCGAGCCAAAAAGATCAACCTGCCTCGCAGTCCACGCCCGGCGCTCCAGTCGCCTTCGGGACATCCGCGCCGACGGGACCGGCAATCTCGGCGGCGACTTTCGCCGAGGCGGACAAGCTCGCGCAGGTGACAAGCACCGAGAGCGAGAGGGCGATGATGGTGAACGCGTGGCCGCGAACGCTGGCGCCGACACTCGAGCGGCGTACGGGTCCGCGAAAGGTGGAGCTCGCGCCCGAGCTATCACCCGCCACGCTGTGGGACCCAGTGCGCGCGGTCGGCGCCCGCGTCCCTGCGCGCGATCGATTCGTGCGGTCGGCCGGGAATCCGGGTTCGTTGCCATCGAATGACGCGGACATTGCGCACGCGCCCGTAACATCCCTCTCGCGCTGGATCCAGCAGCGGCAGCTCACGTCCGAGCGCCTAACGACTATCTATCTGGAGCGCATCGCGCGCCTGGACGGCCAGCTGCGCAGCGTCATCACCCTTACGCGCGATCGCGCCCTGCAAGATGCGCGTGCCGCAGACGCCGAGATCGCCCGCGGCAGATACCGCGGTCCGTTGCACGGCATTCCCTATGGCGTGAAGGATCTGCTCGACACGGCTGGGGTCGCGACGACATGGGGAGCGGAACCCTACCGCGATCGTGTGCCAACGCGCGATTCGGCAGTCGTTCAACGCCTGCAGGAAGCGGGCGCCGTGCTGCTCGCCAAGTTGTCGTTAGGTGCCCTGGCCTTGAACGACATCTGGTTTGGCGGACAGACGATGAACCCGTGGCTCATCGAAGAAGGAGCGTCGGGATCGAGCGCGGGGCCGGGAGCTGCCACGGCGGCAGCGCTGGTCGGCTTCAGTATCGGGAGCGAGACGGGCGGGAGCATCGTCTCGCCGAGCATGCGCTGCGGCGTGACCGGCCTGCGCCCGACGTTCGGGCGCGTGCCGCGCACAGGTGCGATGACTCTCTGCTGGTCTCTCGATAAGCTCGGACCCATGACGCGCACGGTGGAAGACGCGATGCTCGTCCTTCAAGCCATTAGTGGTCCGGATCCAGGTGACGTTTCAAGCGTCGCGAGTCGCCTCGACTTCAATGCGGCGGCGTCGGTGCGTGGCCTGCGAGTCGGATTCTTTCCGGCGTGGATGGACGCAGCGCCTGCGACACCCGTCGACCGCGCGGCGCTGGAGAGTCTAACGAAGGCTGGCTGCGTTCCCGCCGAGCTTACGTGGCCCGACTTACCGCAGGCGTCGTTGATGCTCATCCTGTTCAGCGAGGCCGCTGCGGCGTTCGAGGAGCTCACGCTCTCGGGCAGGTCGCGCGAGCTCAAAGTGCAGGTGCCTGACGCGTGGCCGAACCTGTTCCGCATGTCACGCTTCCTCACGGCCGTAGACTTCGTGCAAGGCGACCGGTTGCGGCGGCGTTTTGCACAGGAACTGGCGACGATGTTCGAGAACGTGGACTTCCTGCTGGTTCCTTCGCTGCGCGATGAATCGCTCACGGTCAGCAACTTCACAGGGCATCCGTCGCTGACCGTGCGCACGGGATTCGTCGAGGTAGGCGAGGCACGCAGTGACTGGGCGCCGGATCCAAACAATCCGCTGCCGCGCTTCAATCCCCCGCGGCGTGTCCCTCACGGCGTCACGCTGATCGGGCGCCTCTTCGATGAGGGGACCATCGCCGTTGCGGGTCTCGCGCTGGAACGCGCGTCAGGCGTTGCCGCGGAGCGACCAAGCGCCTTTTAGTCGCTGTAGATGCCTAACGTTCAGCCGGCTCGCCCGCGATGGCGAAGAGTGACATCGGATCCACCGTAACGTCGCCGTAGCGCACGATCAGATGCAGATGTGGTCCGGTCACTCTGCCGCTCGCTCCGACGCGGCCGATGACCTGACCGCGCGCCACCGTGTCGCCCGCGGCCACGGCCTGTTGAGACAGGTGCAGGTACGCGCTCGTTAGGCCGCCGCCGTGATCCAGGTACACGACGTTGCCGCCATAGAAGAACGCGTCGACGATGCGAACGACACCGCGGTTCGCGGCGCGCACGGGAGCACCGGTGGTCCCCGCGAAGTCCGTTCCCATGTGGCGTGATGTCAGGGTCCCGTTGTATTCGCGGCCGTGGCCGAAGCCGCTCGTGATGCGCGATTGCCGCGGCAGGACAAACGGCTTATTCCAAAGGCGCGGCGTTGTGTGCGCCTTCCTGGCGACTTCATGAGCGCGCTCCGTCTCGCGGCGAATGCGCGCCGCCGTCGCGGAGTCGGGCGGCTTGGCGAACTGCGGAGCGACGGTGAGGTGATCGATTGGATAGTTCGCACTGCGCGCCGCGACCTGTGCTACGAGCGAATCCTCGCGGGCGTCGGATGCGCAACGGAGTACGAGGCCTAACGAACGATCGCCATCGATGGGCACGGCGGCGAAAGACTCCGCCGAGGTGCTATCTGTGGCGCTTGTGCTGAAGTGAAGCGGCTGGCCACCAAACCTTCCCGCCAGGCGCGTGCCCGCCGGGATGCCGGAGACGCGCACGCGAAAAAGCGATCCTTGCTGCGGCGCCGTCGGCTCCCACGTAAGAGCCAGCGTGTTCCCGCAAGCGGTCTGCGCGGTTTTCGCGGAGACTGATAACAGTCCGCTCGCTGCCAGCAGCGGACCGCTGGCGATGACGAGGCCGGAGGCGATGACAGCGCGAGCATGCATAAGAGCTTCTACATGTCCGATGTCCTGGAGGATCCGTCATTCGCGTATGCGCCGAGCGTGGTGATCAATAGGACGGAGTCACGCCACTCCCACAGCACAGGCATGGTTTGATCCTATGCGTCGATCAGGGATCAAACAATTGGGTGATCACACTCAGCAGGGTCAGGGTCAGGTGACGTGGCTTCGCAGACCCAGTTCAGCGAGAACCTCGTTCGTGTGCTCGCCTAACGCTGGGACGGCACCCATGCTCGGCACGACGCTCGCCAGGTTGTGTGGCGGCACGAGGGCGGGAATCTCCCCGCCAGGCGACTGTACGCTCGTCCAGCGCTTGCGCGCGGCGAGCTGCGGATGCTCTGCGACGGCGGGAACGTCGTTCAGGCTGCCCGTGGCGATGTCAGCCGCCGCGAGCCACGCAGTCACCTGGGCGCGAGTGTGCTTGCGGAAACGATTCTCGATGAGGGTCTCCAGCGCTTCGCGATTCGCCAGGCGTTTTGGGTTCGTGCTGAATCGTTCGTCATCGGCGAGCACGGGTTGCTGCATCACCTGGTCGCAAAAGCGTCGCCACTCGGCGGCATTCTGTATCGCGAACATGACCTGTCCGTCGGCGCATGCGTACGCGCCGTAGGGGACGATCATGTTGTGCCGCACGCCGACGCGGGCTGGGACAGTGCCCGTTCCGTGCCACACATACAACGGCGGCGATACCCACTCCGTGAGGCACTCCAGCATCGAGATGTCGATGCGTTCGCCGACGCCCGAGCTGCTGCGCTTGATGAGGGCAGCCAGGATCGAGGAGTACGCGTACAAGCCTGCCGAAATATCCGCGATCGAAATGCCCACCTTGGCCGGCGCGTTAGGCATGCCGGTAAGTGAGACGACGCCGGATTCTGCTTGCACCAGCATGTCGTAGGCTTTCGAGTCGCGGCGCGGGCCATCGGGGCCGTAGCCGGAGATCCCGCACCAGATGAGACGCGGGTACGAAGGAACGAGCGTTTCGTAGCCGTAGCCGAGTCGCTCGATCGCAGCCGGCGCGAGGTTGTGCACGAAGATGTCGGCACGCTCCAGCAGCCGAGCGAATGCATGACGCGCGTCCTGGTTCGACAGATCGAGCACGACGCTGCGCTTGCCGCGATTGAGCCAGGCGAAGTACGCAGACTCGCCACGGATCGCGCTGTCGTAAGCGCGCGCCGGGTCGCCGCTGCCGGGCTTTTCAACCTTGATGACGTCTGCGCCCATATCCGCCAGCTGGCGCGAGCAAAACGGTGCGGCGACGGCCTGCTCGAGTGCAACGACACGTAACCCACTCAGCGGCAATGAAGCATCGTCGCTCAAAAGGACCTCGGCATGTCGAGTACGTGCTCGCCGATGTACGAGAGAATCAGATTCGTCGAGACGGGGGCAACCTGATATAGTCGCGTTTCGCGAAATTTGCGCTCGACATCGTACTCGGCTGCGAAGCCAAAGCCGCCGTGCGTCTGTAGGCAGACGTTGGCGGCTTCCCAGGACGCGTCGGCGGCGAGGAGCTTCGCCATGTTCGCCTCGGCGCCGCAGGGCTGGCCCGCGTCGTATAAACTCGCCGCCTCGTATCGCATGAGATCGGCCGCGCGCACATTCGCATACGCGCGCGCGATCGGAAACTGCACCCCCTGGTTTTCACCGATCGGTCTGTCGAAGACGATACGTTCCCCGGCATAACGAGTCGCGCGATCGATGAACCAGAATCCATCGCCGATGCATTCGGCGGCGATCAAGATCCGCTCGGCGTTCATGCCGCTCAGGATATAGCGGAACCCATTGCCTTCATCTCCAATGAGATTCTCCGCGGGAACTTCGAAGTCTTCCAGGAAGACCTCGTTGGTCTCGTGATTCACCATGTTGCGGATCGGCCGCAGCGTTAGGCCGCGCTTCGACCCCTCCCGCAAGTCGACGAGAAACACGGACAAGCCATCCGACTTCTTCTTGACGTCGGCAATGGGCGTCGTACGCGCGAGGAGGAGCATGAGATCCGAGTGCTGCACGCGCGAGATGAAGATCTTCTGCCCGTTAATCACATAGCGATCGCCACGCCGCTCGGCGAATGTCTTGATCTTGGTAGTATCGGTGCCTGCCGTTGGCTCTGTGACGCCGAAGGCCTGGAGGCGGAGCTGGCCGTGCGCAATAGCCGGCAAGTAGCGCTGCTTCTGTTCGGCGGAGCCGTGCCGAAGCAGCGTACCCATGATGTACATCTGTGCGTGACAGGCGCCGGAATTCGCTCCCGAGCGATTGATCTCCTCGAGAATCACAGACGCTTCGGTGATGCTCATGCCGCCGCCGCCGTACTCTGTCGGAATGAGCGCTGCGAGCCAACCGGCATTGGTCAGTGCCTGGACGAACTTTTGCGGATACTCGGCGCGCGAGTCGACGTCCTGCCAGTAATCGCTGCCGAATGCGGAGCAGAGCTCGCGTACGGCGTGCCGGTATTCCGCGTGCTGCGACGCGCGCGGGTTGATGTCGGTCATGACAATGAGGCGAGCTGCGGCGCGGCGTTAGGTGCGAGATCGCGAAATACGATGGCGACGTCATCGCACGCTTCGATGCTGCGGACCAACTCCACGCCACGTTGTGCGACGTCGCTGCCGAAAGCGGGGGTCACGAGGGCGACGAACTTCGCCTCCAACTGCTCCGTCGTGACTGGATTCTCGGGGTTTCCGCGCGGGAAATCGCTCGTAGCGCGCAACGAAGTACCACCGCTCAGCTGAATAGCCAGGCGCGCCGGCCAGGCGGCCGGATACTTGGCTGTAAGGTCGTCGGCTACTATGACGCGCGTGCGCTGCAGGAGCGATGAGATCTCGGTGTGACGAACGCCGTTAGGCGCGAATCGCTCCTGCGCGAATTGCTCCAGGCCAACGCGCCCATCGACTAGCGCCGCGCACACGCAATAAGCGAGGCTGAACTTCCCGCCATATGGCGAGCGCGG
>DATBKN010000308.1:0-7026 GCA_036555845.1 Gemmatimonadaceae bacterium
TGCCAGTTGCATCAGGACGGTCAGCGGCTCCAAAACCCAAGCCGGTGCCTGCCCCCTGAAGCGGACGTATGTGCACGAACGCAGCCGACGTGATCTGCGGCATCGAACGCAGCCGCGAAAGGAAGTCCGTCAGAAGCTGAGCTGCACGCGCTTGTTGGCTGTCTGAAGGCGCAGCGGTAAAGCCGACGTCAACAATCACGCGATTCTCGGTCGCAAACCCGCGATCGACACCGAGAACGCGGCCAAAACTGCGCACGAGGAGACCGGCGCCGACCAAAAGAACGATCGAGAGCGCGACTTCGACCGCGACTAGTACATGGCGCAGGCGCCCAGCGCGGTGATGACCAGCGACGCTGCGCTCGCCCTCGCGCAATGCCGAGACGACGTCGTGGTACGGCGCACGCAGCGCCGGTACCAGCCCGGTCGCCACACTGGTGAGCAGGGCAACGCCTAACGTCACGAGGAGGACCCAACCGTCGATCTGAGTCTCGGCCAGGTTTGGAATGTCGCCGGGGTTCAAGCTGCGCAACACGCGCACCACGCCGAACGCAAGCCCGAGCCCGACCGCGGCCCCGAGAAGTCCCAGCACGAGCGATTCCGCGAGGGCCAGCTGGACGACCCGCGCACGCGACGCGCCTAACGCGGCTCTCAAGGCGTGTTCCCGTGCCCGCGTCGTCGATCGCGCGAGCAACATGTTGGCGAGATTCACGCAGGAGATGAGGAGGAGGAAGCCAACAGCGCCGAGGAGGACCCACAGGGCACGCCTAAGGCTATCGCTCGCCACCCAGCTATCGCTCGTGCCTATCCGGATCCCCATCCCTTTCGCCTCTGGATACTGCTCGCTGAGACGCTTGGCAATTCGCTCCAGATCGGCGCGCGCGGTTTCCAACGTCACGCCCGGAGCGAGTCGTCCAATGACCGGAAGCTCCCAACTCGTGCGGTCGAGCTGCACTGGACGGATGAACGGAGTGAAGATGTCAGCGGCATCGAGCCATGGCCTTCCTGGGGGGAGCACGCCGACCACGCGATAGGCTTCGCGATCGAGCGTGATTGAGCGACCGACTATTGAGCGGTCCTGACCGAAGCGCGACGTCCAGAACGCGTTACTGAGCACAGCGAGCCGCGGATCGGCTCCGCGCTGGTCTTCACCGTCGGCGAAGACGCGCCCGACGACAGGAGCGACACCGAGTGCTCGGAAAAAGCCAACCGTCGTCGACGCAACGCTGATTCGCGCCGGCTCCTTGTCACCGAGGTACGTCATCGAGCGCCAGCGGATGGTCCCCAGCGACTGGAAGGAGCGATTCATCTCGAGCACGTCGTAGAAGTTCGCGTACGTAAACGAGATCTCGAACATGTTGCGCTCGGGACGCGTCTCTTGCACGTCGACGAGTCGCTCCGGCTCAGGGAACGGCAACGGCCGCAGAAGCACGCTGCGCACCACGCTGAAAATCGATGCGCTGGCACCGATGCCTAACGCGAGCGTCAGGACGGCAATCGCGGCAAAGCCACGGCTGCGGAATGTCGAACGGGCGCCGTGGCGCAGGTCGGCAAACATCTGGTGCATCGTTTTCTCCCGAGGTGGGTCGATGGCAAGGCGTGGCGTGGGAGAGCCGAGGGGGCCCCCGAGCGTGCTGGCGAGCCGCAGCCGCACGGCGAACAGCGGCACCTGGCGCCAGTACCACGCGTCGGCCGAATACTCTCCAACGCTCGTTAGGCGCGCGTTGTAGAGATCGGCCAGGTCGTCGAGCGCCTCATCTTTGATGTCGGCCGGAAGAAGTGCGCCGAGCAGGCGCGCGGCGAGTCGAGGAGGGTGCGCGCTCATGTCGTCTCGCTCGCTGGACTCGTATCCCACAATCGCTCGAGCGTACGGCGTGCGTCCCGCAGCCGCGCAGTACCGAGAGGCGTCAGCTTGAAGACACGACGTCCGCGACCACCTTGGCCTGGCAGTGGATCGCGCTTGGAGGATCGCGTCAGGCCGCGCTGCTCGAGACGCCGCAGGGCGATAAAGACCGCTGCCGGCGATACTGAGCGCCCGGTTGCCGACTCCAGCGCCTCTACTACGGGTGCACCGTGTGCGCTCCCGCCCAGACTAAGCAGCGCGAGCAGGACATAGTGCTCGAATTCGCCAAGAGCTCGGTGCGGCATTTAGCACTCCCTGGCAAACATACAGTGCTAGTATGACACGCGACCCGAAAACATGGTTTCGCAAGCACCACGTTTCCCCGAAATTGGTTAGTGCCAGGACGACCTAGACGGCGATTGCCTGCTCCGCCGCGGGCTCCTCGACGGCCCATTCATTCCCGCACTTCACGCATTTGCGGTAGCTGCCGCGCGTCTTGTTGGACTTGGCTTCGGCGCCGACGTAGCCGCACTCCGGACAGGTCTCGGGCACCGGGCGGTCCCAGACGACGAAGTCGCAATTGGGGTAGTTGGAACAGCCGTAGAACGCCTTGCCGCGCTTCTTGGACCGGCGTTCTTCGATTTCTCCACCGTCACGCGGGCAGCGGACCCCGGTTGGCATGGAACGAGTGCCGCGGCACTTGGGGAAGCGCGAGCAGCCGAGGAAGTCGCCCGAGCGTCCGTGCCTAACGACCATCTGCGCGCCGCAGACGTGGCATTTGTGCTCCGTGAGCTCCGCCGGCTTGCGCTCGCCCTTGATCGGGCGGGTATAGTCGCAGTTCTTCGGGTGATTCTCACAGGCGACGAACGGGCCGAAGAAGCCACCCTTGGCGAGCAGCTTGCCCCCGCACTTGGGACAACGTTCCGACGCGAGCGCCGACAGGTCGTGCGCTTCGGCGATCAGATCCGCGAGATCCACTTCGTTGAGCGCAAACTCGAAGGGGCCATAGAAATCCTTGAGCACACCCTGCCACGTCAGCTTGCCTTCCTCGATTTTGTCCAGCTCGTTTTCCATCTCCGACGTGAAGCCCACGTTGAAGATGTCGGGGAATTGCTTGACCATGACGCGCTCGACGCTATCGCCTAACGGCGTGGGAAAGAAACGCCGCTGCAGCAGCTCCACATAGCGGCGATCCGTCAAAGTCGAAATGATCTGCGCGTATGTCGATGGACGCCCGATGCCGAGGCGTTCCAGCTCTTTGACGAGACTCGCCTCGGAGAACCGCGGCGGCGGCTCGGTGAAGTGCTGCGCGGGGATGAGCTCGCGCATCGGTACGCGCTCGCCCAATTCCACTTCTGGAAGCGCCTGCTCGTCTTCGAGCGCGCGTCCCTCTCCCTCCTCGCGTGCTTCACGATAGAGCGCGAGGAAGCCAGGGAACTTGATGACGCTGCCCGTCGAGCGGAAATGGAAGACCTGCCCCGCCGTGGGCGCTATCGTCGCGTCTTGCAGCATGAAGTCGAGCGTTGTCGTGTCGAATACGGCGCTGGCCATCTGCGACGCCATAAAGCGCTGCCAGATGAGCAGATAGAGCTTGTAATGCTCGTCTTTCAAATAGCGCTTGATGTCATCAGGGCGACGCGATGGATCAGCCGGACGAATCGCTTCGTGCGCATCCTGCGTGTTTGTCGCTTTTTGATCCGCGCCGTAGAGCCGTGCGGAGCCGGCGAGATAGTCGTCGCCGTATTCGCGGCGAATCATGTCGCGCGCTTGAGACGCGGCGCTCTCGGCAACGCGCGTGGAGTCGGTGCGCATATACGTAATGAGACCGACTGCGCCCTCGCTGCCTAACTCGATCCCCTCATACAGCTGCTGCGCCAGGCGCATCGTGCGTTTGGAACCGTAGCCCAATCGCTTTGCCGCTTCTTGCTGAAGCGTGCTGGTTGTGAACGGAGGCGACGGATTCTTGCGACGCTCGCGGCGCTTGACGTTGCTGACGGGGAAGACCGCAGCGGCGTCTGCCTGAGGTCCGAGGCCCGAGGGTTCCTCACGAGCGAGCTTTTGCGCAATGGCTTGCACTGCGCGTACGACCGCGGTGGCCGTCTTTTCGTTATGCAGCTCGACCTTCTTCTCGTCGATCTCGTGCAGCTTGGCTTCGAACGACTGCGAATCCTTCTCGAGCTTCGCGCGGATGCTCCAGTATTCCTGCGGCTTGAACGCCTTGATGTCGCGCTCGCGCTCGACGATGAGTCTCAAGGCAACAGTCTGCACGCGTCCAGCGGACAGTCCTTTCTTGACCGTTCGCCAGAGCAGAGGGCTGGCCTTGTAGCCCACGAGCCTGTCGAGGATGCGGCGCGCCTGCTGCGCTTCTACGAGGTTCATATCGATGGGCCGAGGATGGTCCATCGCTTCGCGAACGGCGTCTTTTGTGATTTCGCGGAAGAGCACGCGCCTAACGGGTGCCGCTCCAGGCGTACCGCGCTTTTGCTTGACCGACTCGGCGACGTGCCAGCCGATGGCTTCGCCTTCGCGGTCAGGGTCTGTCGCGATATAGACGGCCGACGACTCCTTGGCCACGTTCTTGAGCTCAGCCAGCGTTTTTTCCGTGCCCGCGATGGTGACGTACTCGGGAGCGAAGTTCTTCTCGAGATCGATGCCGAGCTTTTTCTCGGGAAGGTCGCGCACGTGGCCGATCGTTGCGCGGACACGATAGCCACGGCCGAGGTACTTGCTGATGGTCTTGGCCTTGGCGGGCGACTCGACGATGACGAGCGCGCTGCCCGCACCGTTCTCTTGCTCGTTAGGCGAAGTGACGCCGCGCGTGCCGCGCGCCGTCTTGGAGGCCGCCGCTTTTCGTTTGGCCGTTGCGCGTTTGGCCGCACCGCGGCCGACGACAGCCCGTGTCACGGGCGCCTCGGCGTCGGCTGATCCTTTCTTTCTAGCGGCCATTGTTAATGCACCGACGGGTGATCGCTGGTCATGGATGGCTCCAAACTGCCATCGAGTAGCGAGCGCACGTCATCCAGTGTCACGCGCCCATCGAACTGCATGAGCGCGCGATCGATTACTTGCTCGAGCTCCGCTGCCGAGAGCGCTCCAGCGTTCGTCAGTGCCAGAAGGTGTCCCCACGCTTCCGGCGCGAACCGCCCGCGCTCGTGCGGACCCATAACGCGAAAAGTCATCATTTCAGTATTCAGCTCAAACGCGGAATCAGCGCCCACAAGATGGCGCCAGATCCGCTCTGTAACTCACCCATTCTCCGCCGCCTAGCCCATTCGACGACCGAATGGGTCCGGCGTCCCGCATAATACCGGCTCGGGAGCCGAATGATCGCCACACTGTCAACCCGCTGCCTTGAGGCAGCGCCGGGCAGCCTCCGCGACGACATCCGTAACTTGTTGTATTTCAATAACTTCCGTGTCGACAATTTGGTCTGCCGACTGGTACAAACCCCGCCGAGCCGCGAGCAGGCGCCCCAGCGCCACCACAGGATCCCCGTCCGCCAGTAGGGGCCGTTTGCTCGCCGCGCCACCTAGGCGTGCGGCCGCGACCTCAGGGCTCACTCTCAGGTACACCAGCCACGCGTGTGGGCGCAATGCCTCGTGCGCAGCCGCCTGAGTGATCCAACCCCCCCCGGGGGACACAACTATAGTATGGCGTCCAACCAGCTCACGACTGAGCGACAACTCCTCCGCACGGAACGCCTGCTCCCCACGCTGACGGAAAAGCTCGGTTGGCGAAAGACCGGTTCGTTTCTCGATCTCCTCATCGAAGTCGAGGAACGGCAGTCCAGCCTGAGCCGCCGCCGCGCGTCCGATCGTCGTCTTCCCCGCGCCTGGGAGACCGACGAGGACGAGGTGCTTCATTCTCCCGCGCGGCCGGTCTGTGCGGCGGATCCGCCGAGTCGACCGGCGATCTGCGCGATATAGCCGTCGAAGTTGCGGCGAGTTTCCGAGAGCGAATCGCCGCCGAACTTTTCGAGCAGAGCCTGGGCGATGACGAACGCGGCCATCGCTTCGGCGATTACGCCCATGGCCGGCACGGCCGTCACGTCTGAACGTTCGGCGACGGCAGCGGCTTGCTGGCCGGTGGCGACGTCGACGGTGCCTAACGGGCGCATCAGCGTGCTGATCGGCTTCATCGCGACGCGGACGACGAGCGGCTCGCCAGTCGTCATGCCGCCTTCGGTGCCGCCGGCGCGATTTGTACGGCGACGGGTATTCCCTGTGCGCGGCTGACCTGACGCTGCTTCGATCTCGTCGTGCACGTCCGCTCCGGTTAGGCGGGCCGCCTCGAACCCGATGCCGATCTCCACTCCCTTGACGGCGGGGATGGACAGCATGGCGGCGCCGAGGCGGCCGTCGAGCTTGCGATCCCAGGAGACGTGGGCACCGAGGCCCACAGGGCAGCCAGTAACGACGACCTCACAGATCCCACCTAACGTGTTTCCGGCGCGCTTGATCTCGTCGATGCGTGCGATCACGCGTTCGGCGGCGTCGGCGTCGAGCATTCGGACGGGAGATTCATCTGCGACGCGATTGATGTCAGCCGGGAAGACGTCGGGGCGAGCGGCGTCGATGCCGCCGAGGTGAACGACATGGCTGCCGACGCGCACGTCGAAATGCGCGAGCAGTGTTTTGCAGATCGCGCCGGCGGCCACGCGTGCCGTCGTTTCGCGGGCGGAAGCGCGTTCGAGGATATCGCGCGCGTCGGCGCGGTCGTACTTGAGAAGGCCAGTGAGGTCGGCGTGTCCCGGACGCACGCGCGTGACGGCGCGACGTCTGGGATCGGGATCGCTGTCGCGCGGCGCGGGGTCCATGACGTCGCGCCAGTTGTCCCAGTCGCGATTGCGGATGAGCATCGCGATGGGAGAGCCTAACGTCTCGCCCGCGCGCACACCGCTGAGAAACTCGACTTCGTCGCGCTCGATCTGCATGCGGCGTCCGCGGCCATAGCCATGCTGGCGGCGGGCTAGCTCATCGTTCACGTGCGCCGCGAGCAGTGGCAGCCCCGCGGGCATTCCTTCGAGAATCGAGACGAGGGCGGGGCCGTGCGATTCGCCGGCGGTGGTAAACCGCAGCATTTCTACTGGGAAAAGCGTGAGCGCGGACTAACGCGGACACAAACCGGACGAACGCGGAGATTTTTGAACAAAGAAACTTGTCCGCGTTCGTCTTGAAGTTGTCCGC